>NZ_AJVB01000006.1:0-36878 GCF_000278445.1 Rhodococcus sp. R1101 | reverse complement strand
GCCCCGCGTTCGCGGCGAAGCTGACGAACGCCCTCGACGACGTGCACGATCCCGGGTACGTACGCGTAGGCGAGGTGCCCGCCGTGAGTGTTGACCGGCAGGGAACCGCCGGGGCGGGTATGCCCGTCCCGGTGGAAGGACAATGCCTCGCCGCGGCCGCACAACCCGAGGTCCTCCACCTGGATCGCCTGGGAGATCGAGAAACAGTCGTAGATCTCCGCGACGTCGACGTCCGCCGGGGTCAGTCCCGCCTCGGCGAAGGCACGTGGTCCCGACACCGCGGATCCGAACGAGCACATGTCCTCGGCCTGCGTGAAGTAGGACGTCATGGACGGCCCGACCGCGACGGTCGACGAGCCCGCCACGACCACCGGTATCCGGGCGAGATCCCGCGCGCGTTCCACGGTGGTGACCACGACGGCGCCCGCCCCGTCGGAGATCAGGCAGCAATCGGCCGCGCGCAGCGGCGACGCGATCATCGGTGAGGACAGGTAGTCCGCCTCGGTAAGAGGCTTCGGACGCTGCGCACCGGGTGTCATCGTCGCCCACATCCGGTTGGAGACGGCGATCGAGCCGAGTTCGTCGGTGTCGAGCCCGTACGTATGGCAGTAGCGCTGGGCCCAGGCCGCGAAGTAGACCGGTTGCCCGTACCAGCCGAACGGCATCTCCAGGCTCGCCTTGACCGGATCCTGGGCGTGGAAGCCGTACGGCCCTCCGGGTTTCGACCCGGCATAGCCGTAATACACCAGCACGGTGGACGCTCGGCCGGACTCGACGGCCGCGCGTGCGGTCTCGACGGCCGCGAGGGGTCCGGCACCGGCCGGGATGCCCGGGGACGCCGTGTACGTGCGGTCGATACCCAGGGCGACGGACACCTCGTCCGGGCCCGGATAGGCGCCCGCGGCAACCACGCCGTCGATCTCGGATGCAGTGAGCCCGGCGTCGTCGAGTGCGGCGCGGCACGCGTCGAGCACGAGACGGGCGAGCGGACGGTCCACCGACCGCCCGAACTGCGATTCGCCGATACCTGTTATCGCCGCGGCGGTGAGCGCGGTCGTCATGACCGCAGTCCACGCCACGCCGTGGTACCGCCGTCCACGGGCACGACGATGCCGGTCAGGAACGACGAATCATCCGACGCCAGGAAGGCGGCGACCTTCGCGATCTCGTCGCCCGTGCCGAACCGCGGGATGAGGTGCGCGCCGACCATCGCGCGCTGCCGTGCCTGCCGCATCTCGTCGTCCTCGGCGGCGTCGAGGTAGGCGCGGCTCATCGGGGTCTCGATCGATCCCGGTGCGAAGGCGTTGACCCGCACCTCCGGCGACAGCGCGATCGCCGAGGTGCGGGTGAGCTGGATGACCGCGGCCTTGCTCGACGGGTAGGCAGTGCTGACGTAGCCGACCATGCCGGCGACGGACGCGGCGTTGATCACCGACGGGCCGCGTGTCGAGGCCCGCAGGTGCGGTGCTGCCACCTTCGTGGCCAGCCAGACCGATTTCACGTTGATCGCATAAACCTTGTCCCACACGTCCTCCGGCAGTTCCTCGAACGAGGTGTTGTCCGTGAAGGTGTTCTCCATGACGCCGGCGTTGTTCACCAGCGTGTCGAGTCCGCCGGCTGCCGCCACCGCCGTCTCGATCATTCCACCGACGGCGGCGCCGTCCGACAGGTCGACCGGGATGGCACGCGAAGCGACACCCATCGCCTCGATCTCGGCGGCCACCTCCGCCGCACCGTCGGCGTTGAGGTCCGCCACACCGACGAATTCCGCGCCACGGCGCGCGAACTCGAGGGCGATGTCGCGCCCCATTCCCTGTGCGGAACCGGTGACCAGCGTCCTCTTACCCGTCAACATCAGATGTACTCCTCGTTCGTTCGTTCGTTCGATCGTTCGATCGTGTCGATGCGTGCGATCACGCACGTGTGGGTGTGCTTCCTGCGCGTCCGGCTTCGAGAAGAGTTGTCGGTTCCTCGTAGCGCCCACTGGTGTAGGGGGAACGTCCGTGGATCCCGGTCATGCCCGCGTCGACGGGGAAGGTGGCTCCGGTGACGAATGCGGCGTCGTCGCTCGCCAGGAAGAGCACGCCTGCCGCGACGTCCTCCGGGGAGATCACCCGCCCCATCGGCGCGGACTCGCCGAGCGCGGCAGCCGCGCCGGTGAGATCGTTCGCACTGCCACCGACCACGGCGGCCGTCATGGGTGAGATCACGGCCCCGGGGATCACGGTGTTGACCCGGATCCCGAAGGGTCGCAGTTCGGCCGCCACCGAGTTCGACAGCCCCACCACCGCCGCCTTGGCGGCGCTGTATACGTGGGGTCCCACGCCACCGAGGACACCCGCGGGGCTGGAAGTGGAGATGACGACTCCGGATCTCTGAGGCTTCATCACGCGGGCGGCGTGTTTGAATCCGCACAGGACGCCGCGCAGGTTCACCGCGAGGGTGAGGTCCGCTTCGCCCATCGGGGTCCGGTCGATGGGGCCGAGAGTGCCCATCACACCGGCGTTGTTGAACATCACGTCGAGTCGGCCGAATGCCTCGACGGCGAGATCGATCGCACCGGCGACATCCGCCTCGACCGTTACGTCCGTGCGGGCGAAACGTGCACGCTCACCGAGTTCGGCGACGAGCGCGTCACCCGGAGCCTGCTGTACGTCGGCGACGACGACCGAGGCGCCCTCCGCGTGCAACTGCCGCACCACCGCTTCGCCTATACCGCTGGCTCCGCCGGTGACGACAGCGACTTTCCCTTCGAACCGATCCACGACGTACCTTCCCCGAATACCGATCGAAAATAATTACGCTGCAATCTCCTTCGACAATCTCGTTCGATGCCGCCGACATCACCTATAGTCACCCTACCCCCGAAACCTGATCGGAAAGGCTCGCAATGGATACCGAATTACACTCTCTCATACATGATCTCGCTACACGTGTGGCGACCTTGGAGGTAGAGCGGGAAGCGTCCGGCCTGATGCACCGATACGCAGCGCTGCTCGATGCACCCGTACCGGAATCGGTTGCTTCCCTGTTTGCTTCGGGCGGCGAACTGAGAACGAGCCGCGGGACGTACCGCGGTCGCGACGAAATCACCGGCTTCTTCCGGAACGCCCGCTCGATCGACCCGTCCGAGAAACGGCATTTCATCTGTCAGCCGCGTGTCACCACCGGCGAGTCCGGCCTGGTCGTCCTCGAGTGCTATTTCGGGTACACCGCGAGAACGGACCGGAGTTCGGGTATCGGCTGGGGCACCTACGCAGCCGAGATCCGGGCGACGAACGCCGATGCCCTGTTCGAGTCGCTCACCATCGACCTGCACATGGGAACCGATCTCGAACAGGGCTGGCCGATCTGACCTACCGCGCGAAGTGGATCGCCTGCTCCGGGCAGGCGCCCACCGCCGCCTCGGCCTGACCGATCAGTTCACCGTCTACCTCGAACTCCTGACCGGCCTGGGCTACGAAACCCTCTTCGTCGTCGGACAACAGATCGGGTGCCACCGAGTAGCAACGGCCGTGCCCCATGCACTTGTCCCTGGTGATCGACATCGTCATCTCAGACATCCCATTCCAACTCGAGTTCTTTCAGGGTCAACTGGGAACCGCGCTCGACGAGAGTCGCGTCCTCCTTGATCCGGTAGTTCGGAATCAGCTTGTGCCATTCCTCGAGGACAACGGCCAGTTCGAGCCGGGCCAGGTGCATTCCCAGGCACCGGTGCGGGCCGGCACCGAAGGCCAGATGCTGGTTCAGCCCGGGTCGTCCCAGCACGAACTTGTCCGGCTCGTCATACTTACGCGGATCCCTGTTGGCCGAACCGATTCCGAGCCAGATAACGTCCTTAGCGGCCATCTCGAGCCCTTCGAACTCGCAGCTCTCCTGCACCTCCCGGCCGGCCTGGATCACCAGCGGGTACATCCGGATGAACTCTTCGACCGCGTCGCGGGTGAGTTCCGGTTCCTCGACGAGCAGGCGGCGGTCCTCGTCGTGCTGGGCGAGGTGGGTGAAGATGTATCCGAGCGCCGAGCGCGTGGTGTCGAGTCCGGCGAGCATGATCGACAGGCAGGTGGTCAGAATCGTGTCGTGCGAGAGCGGTTCGCCGTCGAGTTCGGCTTGCACGAGCCGAGTCACCATGTCCTCGGCCGGATCCAGGGGGTTGGCGCGTCTTTCCTCGATGGCGCGGGTGAAGTAGTCGAGGATCTTCTTCTTGGGTGCCTCCGCGCCCTCCAGGTCGCCCTGGAGCATGCAGTTGAACATCTCCTCGGTCCACGGCAGGAAGAAGTCACCGTCCTCGACCGGGAGTCCCATCAGGACCAGAAACAGGTCGGTGGGGTAGCGGATGGCGAATTCCGCGACGAAGTTGCAGCGTCCCTTGGGACGTAGTTCTTCGAGCAACTCGACGCACCGCGAGTGTGCCAGTTCTTCCATCCGCCGCACGGCGGCGGGCGCGAAGAACGGGTTGATGATGCGGCGGAACTTCTGGTGCTCTTCACCGTTGAGGTCCTGCGGGAGCAGCCGGATCGTGCTTCCGGGGAACAGCGCGGTCCGCACGGCGGTGGTCCAGTTCGCGTGGTTCTGAAAGCCGGCGAGGACGTCGTCGTACCGGGTGAGCATCCAGAATCCGCGCTCGGTGGTGTCGTTGAAGTGGAACCTGGCAGCTTCCCTTTCGTCGTCGAGCAGGGTGTAGTGGCCGTAGATCTCCGATTCCTGCGTGTAATCGGTGTGGCTGACAGGGCAGCCCCTGGCGTGCGTCATCTGTCGAACTCCTGTCGGGTCAGGACGGGCGGTGGGGAAGGAAGATCTCCTCGTAGACCTTCGCGCTGTAATCTGCGAGATCGATCGCCCCGGGCTCGTAGGTCCGAGCGAACTCTTCGTAGGTGGTGCGTTCGTAGCCGAGCTCGTCGACTGTGGCGGCCCAGTCGGCCGTGGAGGATTCGATCCGGCCGACGAACGCGTCTCCGTCCTCGAAGGCTCCGTTGCTGCGCTGGGCGTCGAGCAGTCGCCGGTTCTCGGTGCGGAGGGCTTCACGCGCGTCCTCCTCGTACGGGAAGACGTTGCCTCCGGACTCGAGGAGCGCGTTCATCCCGTCGACGGTGTTGGGCAGGATCTTGTCCTCGATGTTGGATTCGAGGTAGACGGTGAGGCTGTCCCACATCAGTTGCTGCGCAACAAGGGGAAGCGAATCCCATGCCTGCTCGCTCATTGCGATTCCACCCCAGCCGACCGCAAGACCCACTTCCGGGTCGATCACGGCATGCGGGGTCTGACCGAGGAAGCCACCGAGCATCCCGACGGTGAACGAGGTGACCGAGCAATCGGCAATGCCGCGTTCGAGGGCTTCGAACAGCTCGGTGTAGGCAATCGAGACCGGCGTGGCGCCGAGTGCGGCGACCTCGGCGTTGATGGACAGTCCGGACGCGGTCACCTGGGCGCCCCGCGTGGCGGCGATATCTCGTCGCGCGGTGGCACAGAAGAGACCGTTCGCACCGGAGTTGTACATGGGAAGAAGAAGCTTCATGCCTTTGTCGGAGTATTCCGACAGCAACTCGGGTGTGTCGAATGCGACCTGGTTCGCCCAGGCATTGGATTGGAGCGCACCCTGCAGGGGTGTCTGCAGGGAAGCGAAGCTCGAGTCGATCAGGGCGGTGGTCGCCGGGTACTCCGACGGTTCGTATTGCGGAATGATGTGGGCGAGATCGAGACGTCCGTCCATGAGAGCGTTGTCGATCTCTGCCGGCGGCGCAACGGCATTCGAGTACGCGACGTCGAAGGTGATCTTGCCGCCCGACCATTCGGTGATCGTGTCGAGGTACTTCTCGACGGGCACTCCGGTCGCCGATCCCTTGGGAGCCGGTGACTGGGTGAACAGGCGGATCGGCTCGACATCCTCGAAGGCTGCGATGTAGTCCTCTTCGGTGGCGCCGTAGTCCACCCCGCCACTGCTTCCCGTGCCGGTTCCGGAAGCGCCCGAGACGGCGCATCCTGCAACGAGGTTCGCAGCGAGGGTGAGTGCGGCAGTCGTACCGCCGAGAGACTTCCATCGGGTCGTGCGTGAAATGGCCATGCACCGCTCTCCATTCGTGGGGCTGATGACAACCGCCCAGCATTCGTGATGCAGATCACCAATATGATGCGCATCATTGGATCCATTGTCAACAGCGTGTCGAAGACCTGCAGAATCGCCCGGATTTCGAAGCAGCAAAACGACAACGGCGGGGCAACCTTTCGGTTGCCCCGCCATCCGCGCAGGAGTCGTATCCGGCGATGTCAGCCCTGATTGCCCCATGCGATCGGCGTTTCGAGAGCCTCCGGATAGTGCTTCTGCTCGTATCGCCAGATGCCCGCAATATGCTCTTCCATCGCGGTCAGCGCGGCTTCGGGATCACGGCCGGCGACCGCGTTGTAGATCTTCTCGTGGATATCGAGAGTCGCCTTTCGATGACGCTCGGAGTACTCCATTCCCATCGCTGTTCCATCCAGCATGTCGAGCAGGGCGTGGATGAGATAACCGAACAACGCGTTACCCGACCCCTTGGCCACGGTGTCGTGGAAGACCCGGCTCATCTCGAGGAAGATCTCGGAGTCGTCGAGATTCTCCCGCATGTGGTCCACCGAGTACTTCAGCGTGGCCAACTGCTCGTCGTTGATCCGTTCCGCAGCCAGCCGCGCCATCATCGGTTCGAGCGCGGTCCGCGCCTCGACGATCGTGCGAAAGGGCGCGTTCTCGAACTGCAACAACAGCGTGATCGACGTCGCCAGCCCCTCGCTGTCGGGCTGTTGAACGATCGGGCCGCCGCCCGGACCCGGCTTGAGGACGATCACGCCCTGAAGTTCCAGGAACCGTAGCGATTCACGGAGCGTCCCCCGCCCCACGTCGTATTCGTCGAGCATGACGCGTTCGGGAGGGAGGCGATCGCCGACCTTGTTCCCTCTGCGATTGATGTCCTGGACGATCCGCTGTGCCACCAACATCGCCGTCTTCTGCGGTCGCAGCCCCACCCGGCCCATAGAACACCTCCACCCGTCGGACTCCCCGGGTCCCCGGGCTTCATCATCCCCGATAATCTATGACAATCTTTACACCAACAAACCCGGGTTCCCAAGGATTTGCTTCCCCGAGGCCTTCCGCTTCTCACCCCGAGCCCGTCGGAGCCCGACCGGGACCGTCGGAGATGGCCGATCACGGTCGCGGGCCGAAGGAGGGCAACGCCTCCTCCGACAAACGGAGAACTTCCGTCAGCGCAGCACTGGTGTCGTCCGATCGCCACACCAAGCGCACGTCGATCGGCCGGCAGCCATCGAGCGGAACGAAGACGACGTCGTCGTTGACCACGTGTTCGGCCACCGATGAGACGGTCAGCGTGCAGCCGACCTCAGCGGAGACGAGAGCGACCAGCGACAGCGAATCCGGCGCGCTCTGCACGATCCTCGGCGAGAAGCCGGACTCGTCCGCCGTCCGGAGCAGCAGTTCACGAAGCATCGAACCGCGATCCGCCGGGAACATCACCCACGACTCCCCTGCCAGCTCCTTCATCCGAACGGTCCGCTTCTCGGCCAGTCGGTGATGGCGCGACAGCCCTACCACCAAGTCTTCACGAGCAACCACCCGGGACGCTATCCCGGGAGGAGAGAAAAGCAACCGAACGAGACCGATATCCAGCGTTCGTTCGAGTAGGCCGTCGACCACGTCACCGGCATAGGCCGAACTGATGAGGACGAATTCGATCCCAGGATGAGTCCGCCGGACGAGTTGGGCCCATCGTCCGACCAGATGATGTGACGACGATGCCGCGAAACCGATCCGCACTCTCCCCGTTCGGCCGCGACCTGCCGCCGTGACGGCCATCTCGGCCATCCGCACCGCGTTGAGGATCGCGCGAGCAGGCTCGACAAGGGCGCGTCCGGCCTCGGTCAAACGCACCCGCCGAGTGCTTCGTTCGAACAGCTCCGCCCCCAGATTCTTCTCCAGCCGGCGAATCGTGCGACTGAGGGAGGGCTGGGTGAGGTGCAGTCGCTGCGCCGCCCGGCCGAAGTGCAATTCCTCGGCGCAGACGAGGAAGACGCTGATCTGAGGGAGGTCCACGGCCCCCATTATTTCAGAATCCGCAATAATACGATCACAATTTTGCACTGGACGCTCTTCGACGCCCGTGACAGAGTCGGAATACACTCACGTCGTCGGGAGATTTTCGTATGCCAGCAAACAAGATCATCACCATGCGCGAGGCCGTCGCGACCTACATCGAAGACGGGATGACCGTTGCGCTCGAAGGCTTTTCGCACCTGATTCCCTTCGCTGCCGCGCACGAGATCATCCGGCAGGGCAGGCGCGACCTGACGTTGTGCCGCATGACCCCCGACATCGTCTCCGACCAGCTCATCGCCGCCGATTGCGTATCGAAACTCGTCGCGTCGTTCTTCGCGAGCGGCTCGGCGGGGTCGCTGTACGAGATCCGCCGGCGCATCGAGAACCACGACCCCGTCGCACTGGAGGTCGAGGAGTACAGCCACTACGGCATGGTCTGCCGCTACCAGGCCGGGGCGGCCGGGCTGCCTTTCTTCCCCCTGCGATCGTATGCGGGCAGCGACCTGCCGAAGATCAACCCGAACATCCGGCTGGTGGACGATCCCTTCGGCGGCGGCAGCGTGTACGTCGTCCCTCCGCTCAACCCGGAAGTGACGATCATCCACGCCCAACGCGCCGACCACGCCGGAAACGTCCAGATCTGGGGTATCGCCGGTGTCCAGCAGGAAGCGGTGTACGCGGCGAAGAAGGCCATCGTGGTGGTCGAGGAGATCGTCGACGACGACGTGATCCGCTCCGACCCGAGCCGCACGCTCGTCCCGTCGCACGCCGTGGACGCGGTCGTGCTGTGCCCGCGCGGAGCACACCCCTCCTATGCGCAGGGCTACTACGACCGTGACTGTGCGTTCTACCGTCGCTGGACCGCGATCAGCAAGGACCCCCAGCAGCTGCGCACGTGGCTGAAGGAATGGGTTCTCACCACCAGCGATCACTCCGAATACCTCGAGAAACTGGGCGAGGACTACTGGGCCGACCTCGAGGTCGCGCCGCGCCCCTCCGGAACCGTCGACTACGGGAGCCGAAAGTGACTGCTACCGAAACCTTCTCCACCACCGAGCTGATCGTCTCCGTCGCCGCGCGGGCCCTGGCCGGAAAGGCCCGGGTCTTCGCCGGGGTGGGCCTGCCCACCCTCGCCGTCGACCTCGCCGCCCGCACGTCGAATCCCGATGTCGAGCTGATCTACGAATCCGGCGTCTGCGGCGCGCACCCCGAGGCGATGGCCGAGGGTATCGCCGACTCCGTCGTGGTCTCCGGCGCCGAATCCGTCGTGTCCATGGCGTCCCTGTTCGGGTACGTGCTCCAAGGTGGAAACGTCGACGTCGGATTCCTCGGCGCGGCACAGATCGACCGCTACGGCAGTCTCAACACCAGCGTCATCGGTGACTGGGACAAGCCCACCGTGCGACTGCCGGGCGGCGGCGGAGCCGTCGAGATCATGCCCAACGCGGGCGAGGTCTTCGTGATCATGCGACGCCACGATCCGAGCGCTTTTCCCGCCGAACTGGACTTCTGCACGTCGCCGAGCCCGGTGCGCGCCCGCGAGGCCGGCGTCGGCATCATGCCGCGTGGCCGCGGGGTGACGAAGGTGTTCACGAGCCTGGGTGTGCTGTCCCGGCAGGATCCGTTCGGCGAACTCGTACTGACCAGCATCCACCGCGGTGTCACAGTGGACGACGTTCGCGCGGCGACCGGCTGGGATCTGACGGTCTCCGACGACCTCACGCGTACCGAGGATCCCACCGCCGAGGAGATCGACCTGCTGCGCAACGAGATCGACAAGGTACGCCTGTATCTGCGGTGATCCACCGGAAGCCCGTCGACTGCGCGCACGCGGTGGCTGGCAGGATGTCCGCAACGGACGACGCACCGGACCCTGCCTTCGGCGGCCCGGCGTACGTCCCTGTGATGCCCGGCGGACCCACCGCCGCGTGATGCGGAAGGCGGCACGTCATGCACGCGAGCGCGATCCACGACCTGGTGGACGGCACCGTGGTTGCCACCGCAGTGTCGTCGATCGCGACGGATCCCGGTGCCGGGCGGGACATCCCCGTTTTCGCCCCGTCGACCGAGTTCGCGCACGGTTCGGCGGAGAACACGGTCGTGCGCGATGCCGTCGCGTTGGTCGACGAGGACGAACTGTTCACCGATCCGGCGGTCGTCCTGCACCGGATCGCCGCCGTGCGTGAGCGCGGAGTCGCCGTGGCCGTGCGCATCGCGGCATCGACGCCACGCGCCACGGTCGTCCTGGCACTGGTGGAGCCGGAGGTGGTCGTCGTGCCGGCGGACGCGCTCGTCGCATCCGATGCGCGTGCCGCCACCACCCTGTTGTCCTTGCGGGCACACTGCGAGCGCACGAACTCGGTCGTCGTCGCCGAGGGCATCGACTCCGATCTGCATCGCCATGCCGCGCTCGCTCACGGCATCGGCTTCGGATGCGGCGCAGCACTGTCTGTCCCGGAGGACGGCACAGAACCTTCGTCGCGGCGCAACCTGTTGTTCCGGGAGCCCACCTGGAGCGCGCCGCTCGACGCCGCAACCGCGTCCCCTTTCCGCATCCTGTCGGCGGGGCGGGAGTGCGTGCGGAGCGGGAAAGGTTTGTTGGTCTCCATGAGCGCTGATCTCGAGGCCCGGGCCGCGGAGGCCGGTGCCGACGTGATCGCGCTGGGCACCTTCCAGCACCGCGACCATTTCACCGGAGCGGCGAGGAGACGCTGGATGTCGATGGCCGGCGCCCTCGCGCACGTCGCGGTCTTCGCGGTCGGCTTCGGGGCGGGCACGTCGCGCACGAACCTCGTTCCGATCGAGCCGAACGATCCCCTCGTCGACGAGTGGAACGTCATCCTGCTGGGAGAGTCGTTCGCATGCGCGCTCTCCGCCCTCGACCTGCACCGCCGATCGGCGGATGGTGAGCGGGAGTTCGAGTACGTCGTCTCCTACGATCGCGGGGCCGTCGCCCGAGCGGCGCGCGCGACCCTGGTCCGTCCCCGGACGGCCCCCGCAGAGGCCCCGCCGCCGACCTGAACCGTGCCTCGCGGGTCACCCTTCGAAGCGCGCCAGAATGCTGTGGGCGCACCGGATGACGGTGCCACGGTCGTAGGACAGGACGTACTGGAATTCACGATCGAGATCTGCTGCCTCGGTGTGCATGTCGAACGCGGCGAGCACACACGCGAAGTGCGGGCCGAGGACGACGACGTTCCATTCGTCGACCATCGGATCGTCCGGATCCAACGGCGCGTGGTGCACTGCGGAGTCGACATAGGGATCGATCCCGACACCGTAGACCCCGGTGTAGGCGACCTGTTCGGCGAGCTGCGCCCATCGCGCCCGTGAGGTCGGCGTGAAGTGCTCGGCGCGCTGGAAGGTGCCGAGGACGATCGTCTCCGGTCCGGCTCCCACTGCATTGGTCTCGAGCAGCTTGCTCATCGACACCAGTAGCCGCTTGAAACTGCGTGTGCGCCTGCGTCCTTCGGATGCCAGAGCGAAAGGAGTGAGTGCGGGATCGTCCGCGACACCCGGACGCGGATGCAGCGGCAGGGGATCGATATCCGAATCCGACTGCGCGGCATCCCTGTTCGTTGTCGCGCGCACCCGATACAGCTGCCCCATACCGTATCGGGCCGCCAATCCGAGAGCGCGGCGGCGATGCAGTTCCGAATCGACGCCCTGCGCGATCACGACCGCATTGCTGGACTCGATGTACGCGGCAACAGCGTGCGCGACCCTCGCCGTCGAGGCGTCGGCGGCACGGCCGATCAAGGCGGGCGACGTGATGATCACGTCCGGTTCGACGAGCGGCAGCAGCGCCAGCGCCTGAGCTCGCGCCCCCACCCCGTCCACCGCGACGAGCATGCCCGCGGTGCGCGCCGCGGCGATGGTGCGCAGCGTCCTGGCGGGGCGTGCGATCAGCGACCGCTCGGTGATCAGCACGATCCTCGCCGGCTCCGGGCGATCGCCGAGCGCGCCGAGTTCGTCGAGAGAATCGAGATCGACGGTGACCAGATGCGGCACCGCCGAGTCGGGATGGTTGCCGGCCCGCTGCCATTTGATGCGATCCAGCACCGACTTCTGATGCATGGCCCGGGCCGTCTCACTCAGAGCTGTCGCGTCGTGCAACGACGAACCTTCGGGACCCCGCAGCTGGACTTCGACGGCAGAGAGGGCACCATTGTCGAGCCGGTGGATCGGGGCGAACTCCGTCTCGACGACGAGGCCGCCGAACGCGGTCTCCGCGTCGGCGGCAGGAACAGCGCTCATCGGTCCAGCATCCCACCTCCGGGCACCGATCGCCCGCGCGGGCCGACGAATCTTACGTCTTCGATTGTTTCTGCAGCTCGAGGCAGCTCAGTTATCGAACAGTGATCTTCAGTTACCATTCCGTTATGGAATGGTACGTAGGGAAGCGATGTCCGTCGGACAGGCTCTGTGCAAGCCCGACGCGAGTTCTCACCCCGACCCCCAGCAGGCCGCCCGTCTGCTCAGGATCCAGCCCGCACCGGACGGCACGAATCCACGCCGACAGGAGACCGCAGTGAGCACACGTACGAGCACCACCCGCAGGATCGTCACCCACACCGACGCACTCTCACGAGCCGCTGCCGCGACCGTCGCCCGAGCACCGCGCTACCGCCTCGACGTTCACTCGCCGTCCCGTCGCTGCAGTGTCCTGCGCGCGAAGGGCGATCTCGATATGACCGCCCGGGCGGAGTTCGCCGCGACGCTCTGCGATCTCGCGCACTCGGGCGATCACGTCGTCGTCGACCTGTCCGAGGTGACCTTCATGTACTCCGAGGTGGCCTCGACGCTGGCCGATGCCGACCATATTCGCCCCGGCCTCTTCCGGATCGTCGCACCCACGCGTCAGGTGCGCATGCTGCTCGACATCCTGGCTCCCGGTCTCGACGTCACGGACCGCCCCGAGAACGGCACTGCGGGCCACGCCGCCTGATCCCGCACGATCGTCAGCGTGCCGGGCCATCCGTGATCAGCGCCCACACGTCCCCGGCCTCACCGGCCGCAGCGAGCAGTTCGGAATCCCACGCGGCGACGGTGCCGAATTCACTGCGCCACGACAGGATCCGGTTGGTATGCCGGTGCAGTTCGTGTTCCATCGTGAAACCGATCGCACCGAGCGCCTGATGCGCGTTGCGGGCGACCACCGACGCCGCGTGACCTGCGCACGACGCCGCGGCAGCGATCGCGAAACGCGTCGACGCATCCCCGAATCCTCCGGCGAGAACGGCATCGACCGCAGCGTCGGCGGCGGCGTGCGCGAGCGAGACCTCGGTGGCGATGTCGGCGACAAGCGCCTGCACGGCCTGGAACTTGCCCAGCGGGCGACCGAACTGCACTCGCGCCGTGGTGTGTTCGACGACGAGCTCGAGGATCCGATCCATCGCGCCCGCGGAGGCGAGCGCCCGGGCCAGCGCGCCGCGGTAGCGGAACTCGTCGGCGACACCTGCCGGAACGTCACGCCCGGTGAGTGTGGCGAAGTCGACGCACAGGTGGTCGCGGGGCTCCGCCGCCAGGTTCACGGCCTCGACGAGTTCGGCCTCTCCGCGCGGGACCTCGGCGACCTGCCATCCCTGCGGCGACTCCCACAGCACGACGATGGAGTCCGCGAACCGGGCCCACGGCACGTGACGTGCCCGGCCCTCGGCATCGAGGACCGTCGCGGTACGCACACCCGGTGTGACCTCGAATCCGGCGGTCTCGAGCAACCACCCCGCGAGCAGGTCGTTCTCGGCCGCCGGTACGGCAGCAGCCGCACCGCCGGTGGCGTCGAGCAGCAGGGCGGCCTCGAGCCAGCCCGCGCCGCTTCCGCCGTGCTCCTCCGAACCGGTGAGCCGATCGAGGCCGAGCTCGGTGAGGGTGTTCCACAGGGCACGATCGAGTTCGACGACCTCACCGATGCGGTGGTCGTCACCCGAGGTGAACACCCCGGACAGCATCTGCGCGAAGTCGCGCAGTTCCGTCGACTGCAGTGCGTCCTGCCCGCTCATCTCATCCCCAATCCTCGTGCGATGACCCCGCGGAGGATCTCGCTCGTGCCGCCGCGCAGCGTGAAGCCCGGTCGTTGCATGACGCCGGACCGGACGAGCTCGGCCAGGTGTACGTCGGCCGTGGTGTACCCCGCGATCTCGTCGGCGAGATCGGCGAGATCGCCCTCCGTCTTCGTGCCGAGCACCTTCACGACCGACGCCGCGAGCTCGGCGTTCTCGCCGCGCTCGAGTGATTCGGAGACCGCGGTGGACATGCGACGCATTCCCGCGATGCGGCCGATGGCCGCCCCGATACGGGTGTCCGGTTCGACGCTGCCGTCCGCCACACCCTGCACGAGGGACTCGAGCACCCCGAAGGTCGACAGGAAGCGTTCGGGACCGCTGCGCTCGTAGCCGAGTTCGCTCGTCACCTGCTCCCAGCCGGCGCCGATCTGCCCGAGCACCAGATCGTCCGGGACGAAGACCTCGTCGAGCAGCACCTCGTTGAAATGGTGGTCGCCGGACATCGACAGGATCGGCCGGATGGTCACACCGGGCGAGTCGAGCAGGACGATGAACTGGCTCAGTCCGTCGTGGCGGTGCGCCGGATCGAGCGGGGCGGAGCGGGCGAGACCGAAGAAGGCGTCGGCGTGGTGCGCCCCGGACGTCCACAGCTTGGTGCCGGAGATCCGCCACCCACCGTCGACGCGGGTCGCCTTCGTCTTCACACTCGCGAGGTCGGAGCCGGAGTCGGGTTCGGACATGCCGATGGCCCAGCAGATCTCACCCGCCGCGATGCCCGGTAGGAATCGCTGCTTCTGCTCCTCTGTACCGTACTTCAGCAACGACGGAGCGGCCTGGCGGTCGGCGACCCACTGGGCGGCGACCGGCGCTCCCACCGCGAGCAACTCCTCGGTGACGACGAACCGCTCCATGAAAGTTCGTCCGTGTCCGCCGTATTCGACGGGAATCGTCATGCCGACCCAGCCGCGGGCGGCCAGCGCACGCGTGAACTCGGGGTTCCATCGGGTCAACCAGGTGTCGATGCCCGGCGTGAACACTCCCGCGTCGATCTGTTCCTTCAGAAACGCCCGTACCTCGGCACGGAGTTCGGTCAGTGCCGGGTCGGGGGTGCCCGCCCTCGGCACCAGTCGTGCACTCATCGTGAATCTCCTTCTCCACCGGTGACGGTGGGACACAGCAGCGCCAGCGACAGGTCCGCATAGCGTTCCGCGATCTCGTCCGAGGTGTCCGGTCCGGCAGGGTCGTACCAGTTGGCGATCGCCGAGACCATCGCCAGGATCGACCGGCGGCAGTCGTCGGGATACTTCGTGGTGAAAACGCCCTGTGCCACACCACGATCGATGATGTCGCGGATCCTCTTCCGACCGGCACGCCGGCGCTCCTCGTACAGGTGCGCGCCCTCGGGTTCGAGGTTGCGCACCTCGGTGGCGATCATGCGTCCTTGTTCGGGGAACTGCGTGCGGAAGACGACGTTTCCCTTGACGAACGCACGGATCTGCTCGACCGGATGGTCGCCGACACGGGCAAGTTCTGCCTCGCAGACGGCATCGTAGGTGTCGACGCCGTCGAGCAGGATCGCCAGCAGCAGATCCTGTTTGTTCTTGTAGTGGTAGTACAAGGCGGACAGGCTCACGCCCGCCTCCTGCGCGATCGTACGGATCGACGACGAACCGTATCCGTTGCGCACGAATTCCTTCCGGCCCGCCTCGATGAAGACGCGTTGTTTCGGCGACAGCATTCTCACGACGACGCTCCGGTATCGGCGTACTGCGCGATCAGATCGCCGAGCCTGCCCATGACCATCTTGCCCGTCGGCGTGCGCGGCAGTTCGTCGACGAATCGCACGTGCCGGGGACACTTGAAGCGCGAGAGTCGCTCCCGGCAGAACTCGACGACGGCCTCTTCGAGCTCGTCGGATCCCTCTGCACCGGAGACGAGTTGCACGAACGCTTCGACGCGTTCGCCGCGGTCCGCATCCGGCACGCCGACCACCGCGACGTCGGCGATCGACGGGTGCAGCGCGAGGACGCTCTCGATCTCCTGCGGGTAGATGTTCACCCCACCCGAGATGATCGTGAACTTGTCCCTCCCGGTGAGGAACAGATAATCGCCCTCGTCGAGATATCCGATGTCGCCGGTGGTGTACCAGTTCTCCTCGAAGGGGTGCCGCGTGGACGCCGTCTTCTCCGGATCCTTGTGGTACTCGAACGAGAAGTCGTCCCGTTCGAAGTAGACGGTGCCGATCTCACCGGTGGGCAACCGGTTGCCGCGCTCGTCGCAGATCCGTGCGAAACCGAGAGTGCCGGGACCACCGGTCTTCCCGACCGTTCCGGGCTTGTCGAGCCATTCCTGCGGCGTGACGAGGGTATTGCCGATCGCCTCGGTCGCGGAGTAGTACTCGTAGACGATCTCGCCCCACCACCGCATGATCTCCTGCTTGACCTCGACGGGGCACGGCGCGGCCGAATGCAACGCGCACCGCATCGACGACAGGTCGTAGCGTTCCCGGACCTCACGCGGCAGTTTCAGCAGACGCACGAAATGCGTCGGTACCCATTGACTGTGGGTCACGCGGTAGTGCTCGATGCACTCGAGGCTGCGCTCGGGATCGAACCGGTCCATGAGCACGACCGTGCCGCCGAGCGCCTGCGTCGACACGCCGTATCGCAGGGGCGCGGCGTGGTAGATCGGTGCCGGCGACAGGTACACGGTGTTCTCGTCGAAACCGAACCGGCGCACCTGCTTCAGCAGAGGAGGACCGGGCTCGTCACCGACCTGGGCCCCGGAGAGAGCCGGCTCGATGCCCTTGGGGCGGCCGGTCGTGCCCGAGGAGTACAACATGTCGCTGCCGCGCGGCTG
Organism: Rhodococcus sp. R1101; assembly: GCF_000278445.1. Lineage (NCBI taxonomy): Bacteria > Bacillati > Actinomycetota > Actinomycetes > Mycobacteriales > Nocardiaceae > Rhodococcus > Rhodococcus sp. R1101. The sequence continues at coordinate 19,931 of NZ_AJVB01000006.1, read as the reverse complement.
GTCCGCCATCGGGGTGACCGGAAGGCCCGCTACCTCCTCCTCGTACACCAGATGTCCGGGCACCTCTCCCCCGAATGCGATGCGGTGCGCCACCCTCGGGGTGAGCGGCACGATCGCCTCGGCGAGGCCGGCGAGGGGTGACGAGACCACGAGCACCTTCGCGTCGCAGTCGTCGACGATATACGCGGCCTCGGCCGGAGCGAGATGGGTATTGACGAAGGTGACGTACACGCCCGACCTCACTGCACCCCAGTACAGTTCGAACGCCGTGGCGTCGTTGACGGTGAGGACGGCGATGTGGTCGCCCTTCCCGACGTCGTGTGCGCGCAGCCAGTGCGCGAACCGGACGGACGCGTCCTCGAGCTCTCGGTAGGTGAGCGTCCGACCGGTCGCGGCCTCGTGCACCGCGGGCCGGTCCGGGGCGACGGCGGCGTAACGTCCCGGGTACATCCCTACAGCCCCAGATCCTTGGAGATGATCGTCTTCATGACTTCACTGGTGCCGCCGTAGATCCGGGTCACCCGGGTGTCGGCGTACAGGCGGGCGATCGGGTACTCGGTGATGTAGCCGTAGCCGCCGTGCAATTGGAGGCACTTGTCGATCACGCGTCCGGCGACCTCGGTGCAGAACAGTTTCGCGCGAGCCGCGTCGGCGACGGTCAGCTCCTTGCGGTCGAGCAGTTCGAGGCAGTGGTCGACGTAGACGCGCGCGGCCTGGGTCTCGGCGGAGCACTCGGCGAGCACGAACTTGGTGTTCTGGAAGGAAGCGACCGGCTTTCCGAACACCGTGCGCTCCTTGGTGTATGCGATCGCGTGGGCGATGGCGGCCTCGGCGAAACCGACCTGGTTCAGAGCGATACTCAGACGCTCCTGGGGAAGGTTGTGGGTGAGATAGTCGAAGCCCGCCCCCTCCTCGCCGAGGAGGTTCTCGACCGGCACCTTCACATCGGTGTACGCCAGTTCGGCGGTGTCCTGCTGGTGCAGGCCGATCTTGTCGAGCTTGCGGCCCACTGCAAAGCCCTCGCTGTCGGTGGGCACCGCGATGATCGACAGTCCGCCACGGCGGTTCTCGGGATCGAACGGACTGGTGCGGCACACCGTCAGGATGAGGTCGGCGGTGACGCCGCCGGTGATGAAGGTCTTGGCGCCGTTGAGGATGTAGTGCTTGCCGTCCGCGGACAGCTTCGCCGAGGTGGCGATGTTCGCGAGGTCGGACCCGGTGCCGGGCTCGGTCATCGCGATCGCCGTCATGATCGAGCCGTCGGCGAAGCCGGGCAGCCAGCGGCGCTTCTGTTCCTCGGTGGCGTATTCGAGCAGGTACGGCAGGATCAGGCAGGCGTGCACCGTGTAGGAGCCGAAGGAGACTCCCGCGCGGGCGACCTCTTCGAAGACAATGGTGTTGAACTTGAAGCTGGTTTCGCCGCTTCCGCCGAACTCCTCGGGGACCTGGATCCCCAGGATGCCGAGTTCGCCCAGCCGGCGGAAGAACTCGCGGGGCGGGCGACCCATCTCGTCCCATTCCTCGCGATGCGGCGCGACCTCACGTTCGATGAAGTCGCGCACCATCTTCCGGAACTGCTCGTGTTCTTCGGTGAAGATCGTCCGCTGCATGGCGTGTCCTCGGGTTCTGGGAGATGGAATGTCAGTTGCCGGTGAAGTCGCCGGTGCGTCGTTCGAGGAACGCCGAGAGGGCTTCACGGTGGTCCTCGCTGTGGTGCGAGAGGGCCTGGAGGGAGGCCGACAGTTCGAGGAGCGTGTCGAGGTCGACGCGCTGGCCCTCGCGCAGCAGCTTCTTCGTCATGCGCAGTGCGTTCGGGGGGTTGACGGCCACACGCGCGGCGAGCGCGTTCGCGGCGTCGAGGAGCTGCTCGGGTTCGACGACCTGCGAGACCATGCCCCAGTCGAGCGCCGTCGCGGCATCGACACGATCGCCGGTGAAGGCCATCTCGGCGGCGCGCGCCGCACCGATCGCGCGCGGCAGCAGCCAGGCGCCACCGTCGCCGGGGATGATGCCGAGCTTGACGAAGCTTTCCGCGAAGAACGCCTTCGTCGAGGCGATCCGCATGTCGCACATCATCGCGAGGTCGCAACCGGCACCCACGGCAGGTCCGTTGACGGCGGCGATGATCGGGACCTCACAGTGGTAGATGGCGCGGGGCAGGCGCTGGATGCCGCGGCGGTAACCCTCCCGCAGGGCGTGGGGTGCGCCGCCGAACATGCCGCGACGCTCGTCCATGTCCTTGACGTTGCCGCCGGCGGAAAAGGCAGATCCGGCGCCGGTGAGGATGACGACGCGGGTGTCGATGTCGCGGTCGGCCTCCTCGACGAGTTCGACGAGGCGGTCGACGACCGCGTCACCCGAGATCGGGTTGCGCGCCTCCGGAAGGTTGATCGTCCAGGTCACGACGTTTCCGTCGCGCGTGCTCAGTACGACGTCCTGCGAAGTTTCCATTGAGGTCGCGGTCCTTCCGGTAGCCAGTGTGGCTCGCACCATATTTTGGTCGAACGATCGTTCAAATTACGGGGCGCGACGGATCCTGTAAAGGCCGAACGGGGTTCTGCCTCAGTCGGGCAGGCTCACGTTCGATTCGGCGATTCTTATGGCGACTTCCTCCGGGAAGATGTTGCGGAAGACGAACGGATCGCGGCCGAGCACCCAGCCGGGTGCCAGCGCGGTCGCGTAACGCTCGAAGTATCCGAGCTGCTTCCCGAACAAGACGAGTTCCTCGGGAGTGGACGTGTTCCATCTGCGTCCGAGCGAGACGAGCGCGCCGATCAGCTCACTGAGCCGCAACTCCCCCACGTCCTGGCCGAGCAGAGGGCCGAAGATCTCGGCGACCTGCCGTCCGACCGCCGCGTCGTCGACGTCGAGGTCGGCAGCGACCCCGAGGGCCCGCACACTCTGCGCGACCGCCGTGAAGTTCCCGTCGAGCAGTGCGGCGCGGAACAACGCCCGCAACAGAGCGCGCCACTCGTCGGGCAGTTCGCCGACGATGCCGAAGTCGAGCAGCGCCACGCGCCCGTCGTCGAGCAGCCACAGATTGCCCGCGTGCACGTCGCCGTGGAACGGGCCGTGACACAGCACCGCCTCCATCCACACCTTCACGCCGCGGCGCACCAGCAGGGAGGTGTCGAGATCGTCCTGGCCCGGCACCACCCGGTCGACCGGCTTGCCCTGCAGTCGCTCCATGCAGATCACCCGCGGTCCGCACCATTGCCAGTACACCTCGGGCACCGTGACGTAGCGGTTGTCGTCGAAGGCGGAGATGTTGCGGCGGAAGCGATCCTGACGATCCGCTTCGACGGCCGCGTTGAGTTCGGTCATCGTCGCATTGTGGAGATCGCGGATGATTCCGGGGGTGTTCGCGATGCGGAAGAATTCGAAGATCTGCAGCATTTTCGCACCCACGTAAGCGGCCCGCAGGTCGACGAGCATGCGGTGCGCGATCCCCGGTCGCTGCACCTTCACGACCGCCCGGCGGCCGTCGCGTAGCACGCAACCGTGCACCTGTGCGACCGATGCCGCAGCGAGCGGCACGTCGTCGAACGACTCGAACATCTCGTCGATGCGATGTCCGAGATCCTCCTCGATCACCGCGCGGGCCTGCTCGGACGGGAAGGTGGGAACGTCGTCGAGCATGCGCAGGCACGCATCGGCGAGGGGGGCGGGGAACAATCCGGGCGACGACGCGATGAGCTGCCCCAGCTTCACGAAGGTCGGTCCGAGATGTTCGAAGGCGTCGACGGTGCCGTGCGCGGCCGCTTCGACGACGCTGTGCTGCCGGGGCCGGACGGTCCACCGCAGCACCGCCCACACCACGAAGGCGATCAGGACGGCGGCGACGACCACGGCCCGCCCGAGCTCTGCCGGCCCGAATCGGTCGAGCGCGGGTCGTTCGACGTCCAGGGCGCCGGGCGGGAGGCCGTTCGCGTACGGTCCGACCGGTCCGGTGCAGTCGGGTCCGCTGTGGTCCTGTCCGCTGTGGTCCTGTCCGCTGTGGCCCTGTCCGTCCGATACGCCCTCGCGCAGCGTGTACTCGTGCACGACCTGTCCCCACTCCGTCCACCACGCGCTCACCTCGGCGCGACTGCGTGCACGGTACCTGCATCCGGCGCCCCGATCGAGACCCCACGATTATCGCTGTCGTCTGTCGGTACCCCCGACTACTCTCTGACGGGTAGCGGATTCGGGTCCGACCAGCCGGGGGTATCGCGCTCATGACCGAACAACTGCTCGAGGAATCAACCGGCTCGACATCGACGTCGACCGATTTCATGGAGCTCGCCGAGCCGTTCCGCCGAGAACTGCTCGCACACTGTTACCGCATGAGCGGGTCGCTGCACGATGCGGAAGACCTGGTCCAGGAAACCTACCTGCGCGCCTGGCGCGGGTACGAGAACTTCGGCGGCCGCTCCTCACTGCGCACCTGGCTCCACCGGATTGCCACCAACGTGTGCCTGACGGCGCTCGAAGGTCGCAGTCGCCGGCCGTTGCCCACCGGGCTCGGTGCGCCGAGTTCCGATCCCACCGAGGATCTCGTCACCCGTCCCGAGGTGCCCTGGCTCGAACCGTTCCCCGCCGGGTACACCACCGACGATCCATCGGATCCTGCCACCATCGCCGCCTCCCGCGATTCCGTGCGTCTCGCGTTCGTCGCGGCCCTGCAGCATCTCTCCGCTCGCCAGCGGGCGGTCCTGCTGCTCCGCGAAGTCCTGCAGTGGCGCGCCACCGAGGTCGCGGCCGCGCTCGACACGTCGACGGCGGCGGTCAACAGCCTCCTGCAGCGGGCGCGCGCACAGCTGAAGGACGCCCGTGTCCGCGACGACGAGCTCGCCGAACCCGACAGCGCCGAGACCAAGGCGTTGCTGCAACGCTGGGTCGACGGCTTCGAGAAGTACGACATCGACTCGCTCGTCGAGATGCTCACCCAGGACGCCGTCTGGGAGATGCCTCCCTTCGAGGGCTGGTACCGGGGTCCCGACGCGATCGTCACCCTCATCAAGAAGAACTGTCCCGCGAAGGGACCCGGCGACCAGGTGCTGCTTCCCGCCGTGGCGAACGGCCAACCGGCGTTCGGGCTGTACATGCGAGGGGAGGACGGCCACCACCACCCTTTCCAACTGCAAGTGCTCGACATCGTCGACGGTAGAGTCACGCACGCCACCGTCTTCTTCTCCGACGACACCACTGCGTTGTTCGCCCGATTCGGGCTGCCGGAGGACCCGGCAGCCCGCTGAACCGCACGGTCGGCCTTACGCGGTGGCGTTCTCCTCGGCGTCATCCGGTGCCCACGCCTGCGCTGCGGCCGACATGTCCATCCACATGACCTCCCAGACGTGGCCGTCGAGGTCGAGGAAGGCCCGCTGATGGGCGAAGTCCCCCATCTCCTCCTGCGCCTTCTGCCCGCCGGACGTCACCCATTCGCTGCCACCCGCGGCGACGGCACCGTCCACGAGCGCATCGACGGCCTCGCGAGTGTCGGCCGACACGCACATCAGCGCCTCGCGGGCCTTCGTGGTGTCGCAGATGTCGTCGTTGATGAAGTCGCGAAAACGCGGCTTCTCGAGCAACATCACGTAGGTGTGCTCGTTGATCTCCAGGCACGCGGTGTTCTCGTCGCAGAACATGTCGTTGAAGGTGAATCCGAGCTGATCGAAGAATTCTCGGGAGGCGGCGACGTTCTCGACGGCGAGGTTGACGAACAGCATGCGCGACATGGTTTCTCCTGTGTTCGATCGTCCCTGTGCGGGACGCGGTGTGGGTGTCACGGATACAGACCGAGCACTCGGCGAGAACTCATCACGCCCCCGGAAATCTCTCGGTACGACGTCTTCGTCACTGCTTCCCGAGCACCCATACCGGTCCCGTGATCAGCCAGATCACCGTGATCACGCACAGGGTGGGAAAGATTCCGTACAGTGCCGAGGCCTGGTCGGTGTTCGCGACCGTCGAGCCGAGCCCGAGAACGGTGCCCCCGCTGATTCCGGCCGCGATCAGCCACCGCCCGAAGTCCGCACATTCCTTACGGAAGGCTTCCGGTCCTTCCTTCGGAGCGGGTTCCGGTTTCGCACCGCCCGCGAAGTGATAGGCGAACCGGCGATCGGCCCAGCGGACGATGCTCGGCCCGAATGCGACACTCACGCCGAGATAGATGCCCGCCACGCGGTGGACCCATCCGACCTCCGTCCCGTTGTGCAGATCCACAGCGACGGCCGCGAGCAGGACGACGTCGATCAACGGGATCAGGGTGAGCAGGACCGCGCCTGTCCTCCCGAGCCGGAGTAGGTACCGGAACACGAGCCCGGCCGCGAGTACTACCCAGAACGCGATCTCGCATCCGACGATGAAGGCGGTGATGTGGCTGAACATGACCCCAGAGTCGCGCGTACCTCCCGCGCTCGCGTCGCCCGATGGGCGGCCGCCGCCTCATCACTTCGGGTGACGTAGACCCTGATCCCCGCACAGCTGTGGTCGAATCGTTCCTGTGGACAATCGTGAATCCGAGATTCGAGTGGGATTCGTGAACCCGCGCTACAACTCGCTGCTCGTCGCGCTCGCGTACTTCGGGGGCGGCGCACTGTTGTACGCCCTGAATCTCGGTGTGCTCGTCGAGGACCGCCCGCCTCGACCGTTGTGGGTGTGGCTCGTTCTACTCGCCTGCGTGTGCACACCGATGACGATGCGCCGAACGCGGCCGCTTCTCGCGCTCGGGCTGGGCACCGTCCCGGTGCTGGTCGACCTCGTCGTCGGCCCCTCCCTGCCCGTTTGGATCGCGTACGGCGACCTGCTGTATGCGGCAGCGTTGTTCGGCTCGGCGCGGACCAGCCTCGTCCTCGAACGTGCACCCGTGGTCCCGATCGTCGTCGGCGCCGTCGCGCTCGGTGTGTACTCCGGGGACTTGCGCATCGCTGTGTGGGCCGTCTCGATCGCCGTGCTCGTGATCGTCGTCCCGATCTGGTGGGCCCGATCGGTCCGTTCTCACCGCGACGCCGCCGAGATCGAACGGGCACGCGTCCAAGCGCTCACGCGCGTCGCGGAACTGGACCGGCACGCCGCCATCACCACCGAGCGGCAGCGCCTGGCCCGCGACCTGCACGACGTGGTGGCGGGACACCTGTCGTCCATCGCGATTCAGAGCGAGGCCGCGCTCCGCCTCCGCGAATCCGATCCGGACCGAGCGCTGACCGTGCTCGAGTCCGTGCGGTCCGGCAGTGTGGCCGCCCTGCAGGAGATGCAATCGCTGGTGCGCCTGTTACGCAGCAACGACACCGACGACGAGATCACCACGGCGGGTCGCCTCGCCGATCTCGAACCGCTCACCGTGTCCGCACGCGTCGCCGGCACCTCGGTCCGGATCGATGGTCGTCCACCCACCGGTCTCGACGCGGAGGTCGATCTCACGGCTTACCGCATCGTCCAGGAAACCCTGACGAATGCGGTGAAGCACGCACCGGAACAGCCGGTGACACTTCGTTTCGACGACGTCGACGGTCGGTTGGGCATCGAAGTGGTGAATCCGATCGGCACGTCGGACGCCGCGGAGCCGTCACCGGCCCGCAGCACCGGGCACGGCCTGCGGAACATCGCCGAACGCGCCGCCGCGGTGGGCGGACAGGCCCGCTCCGGTCGCGAGGGGAACGAATGGAGGACATACGTGCAACTGCCACTGGCGAAGAGGCCTGTGACGTGACGATCAGAGTGTTGCTCGCCGACGACCACGGCGCCATCCGCGCGGGACTGCGACTCCTGCTCGACACGAGCGAGGACATCGGGGTGGTGGGTGAAGCCGCCGACGGCGCCGTCGCGGTGTCCCAGGTCCGTGCGCTCGACCCGGATGTCGTCCTCATGGACAGCCGGATGCCGCATGTCGACGGGATCGCCGCGACCCGCACCATCACTCGGGAAACGAGAGCCCGGGTGCTGGTGCTGACAAGCTTCGAGATCGACGAGTACGTCTTCGAGAGTCTGCGTGCCGGGGCCGCCGGATATCTTCTCAAGACCGCGTCGGCGGACGCCATGCTCGATGCGATCCGGGCGGTGTACGTGGGCGAGTCCGTACTCTCTCCGCAGATCACCCGGACGGTGATCGACGCGTTCGTCTCCAATCCACCTCGGCAGGAATACCTTCCGGACGGACCGGATATCGATGCCCTCACCGCTCGCGAACAGGAGGTCTTCGCCTGCCTCGGCGAGGGCCTGTCCAACCGCCAGATCGCAACCCGTCTCACCATCGGTGAGAACACGGCGAAGACACACGTCGCCCGGGTGCTCCACAAACTGGGTGTGCAGTCGCGGATCCAGGCGGCCATCATCGCGCGGGACACGCCCGGTCGCCGGCTCTAGGATCAGGGACGCACGAAGACTCGACAACCGACCCCGAAAGCGCGGGAAAGAAATGACCGGCAACTCCGATCACGACGACCTGTTGCTCAGCGACGCCGAGCGCATGCATGCGTTGAACGCGCTCGGCGAGCACTATGCCGCGGGCCGGCTCGACAGCGCCGAGTTCTACGAGCGGTCCGGGGAGATATCCTCCGCGCGAACGTTTTCGGCGTTGCTCCCCTCCTTCCGGGGGCTGCCCGGCGGGGCGCCTCTCGAGCAGGTCGACGGCCACATCCGGATGATCCCCGACGTCTCGGCCCCGGCGGTTCGCCGCGACACCTCTCCTGCGGCGCCGCAGTCGGCGGAGGACGAACTGGCATCGCTCCGCGACCGCGGAAGTACGGTCGAGACACTGGACTGGATCATCATCGGCATCACCCTGGTGACCTTCCTCGTCCTGCAGATCGTCCTCGACTGGAGTTACGCGTGGATCGTATGGCCGTCGCTGATCGTCACGCTCAGCGTTCCGCGTCTGATCCTGAAGTACAGCGACGACGACGAGAAGGTCTACGAGGAGCTGAAGAAGTCGGAGGCTGCGGAGAGGAAGAAGCGGCTCGAGGAGGCGTCGAAGCGGATCCGGGAACTCGAGGGCCGTCGCGGTCCGGAGACGCCGCAGAGCTGAGCCCGGGGCGGTCCTGCACCGGGGCGAACCACTCCCCGCCCGGTCTCGTCCGCGCCGTCCCTGATAGAAGCAAGGTATGGCAATCGAGACCGCACAGTTCTCCGTCGACCGTCCCGGTCGTGTGATGGGCGTCGACATCGAGATCGCCGACGACGCGTCGGTCTCGATCACCCAAGCCGTCGGACCGCACTTGTTCGACCACCGCGGGCAGACCACCCTCGCCTCCGTCGGTGTCTTCACCGACTTCGCTGCGGGCGTACCCGCCGGCATCGCCCGGTTCGCGGAGACCGGTGAGCGACCGCAGGGTGTGCTGTCGCACGTGACGGCGACGCTCGCACACCCCTTCCCGTCCTCGGGCCTCCTCGTCGGCCGCGGCAGCAGCCTGTACTACGACGACTCGACCGCGGTGTCGCGCACCGACGTGCACGACGAGCAGGGCGTTCTCGTTGCGCACCTGGTCGGCCGATCCATCGTCGTCGGGCGTACACCGACGGAACTCGGCCCGGACGCGGCGGAGACCGTGCCGGAACGCGGTGAGCCGGAACCGTGGTCGGATGCGGCGATCCTGGCCGAACTGCCCGGCCTCGACATCGTCACGGGCATCTCCACCGGGACTCTTCCCCGCGGACCGCTCGCCGGCCTGCTCGGACTCGAGGTGACGGCCGCCGAGCACGGAGTCGTGCAGGCCCGCTTGTCGCCGCGCGAATGGATGGCCAACGTGATCGGTTCGGTGCAGGGAGGTGTGCTCGTATCGATGGCGGAGGCCGTCACCGGTCTGGCCGCACAGACGCTGACCGGCATCGGTCAGGACTATCGCGTGCTGGAGATCGGCCTCGATTACCTCCGCTCGCCCGCTGTCCCCGGGCCCGTCGTCGAACTGCGGTCCGAAGCGGTGCGGGCCGGACGGCGCCTCGCGTCCTTCGAGACGACGCTGTGCGCCGCCGACGGCACCGTCTACGTGCGCGCGCATGCCAATGTCCGGCTGTTCCCCCGCGCATAACTGATTCGCAGGGATCTCCCAGCTCTCTCATACCGAACATCGAGCGTCCGGCCGCCCGATCCACGACCCGGCGGCGCCACGGTCACCGTGCGTCGGAGCGACCGGGTCCTCGCGGCGATCGACGTGGCCGGGGAGGTCCGATCACGCTGCGCGGCGCGCAGCGGTGACGGCCGCCGCGCCGAGCCTCGGGAACCGTCCGTCGGAGATCGTGGTGAAGGTGTTGCCCATGCGGTTGGTGACGAATGCGACCGACAGCCCGGTCTCCGGATCGGCGAACGCTCCCGAGCCGCCGAATCCGAAGTGTCCGACAGAGCGCAGCGGCTGCTCGCGCAGCGCGACCCATCCGGGGTGGTAGCCCAGCCGCCAGTTGGGCCGGATACCGAGCACGTAGTCCCGCCGCCGGGTCTGCACTTCGAGCAACTGCTGAACGGTGTCCTCTTTCAGCAGGCGGACACCGCCGATCGCTCCTTCGTTCGCAATCGCCGCGTACATGCGAGCGAGAGCACGTGCGGTGAACACACCGTTCCATCCGGGCATGACGGCGTCGTGAGCCGACGGACTGCGCATCAGTTCGTCGAATCCCTCTGCCATGCCCGCTTCGACCAGCCCCCGCACTCCGGGTGCGCGCGACAACACCGCCGCAGATGTCGTCCACGGCGCCGGCAGGAAGTTGACCTTCGGGAACACCCGGGCGATGCGGTGCCGTTGGTCCTCGGGCACGCGGTACCAGAACTCGTCCATGCCGAGCGGCTCGGCGATCTCGGTGCGCACGAGCTCCTGGAAGGGCACCCCCGACACTCGCGACGCGACCTCGGCGACGAGGTTTCCGTAGGTGACGGCGTGATAGCCCGGTCCGTGGAATCGGCGAGGATCGGGCGGTGACGCGGCGAGCGCGGCGGCTACCGCCTCGGAGTCGAGCAGACCCTCGCGGCCGGGCACGAGACCTCGCGATTTGTGCAGTCCGGCGCGATGCGACATGAGTTGCCGCAGCGTGATCGTCTCCTTGCCGGCCGCAGCGAACTCCGGCCAGTACTCGGCCACGGCGGCGTCGTAGTCGAGCAACCCGCGTTCGGCGAGACGGTGCACCACCGTGCTGGCCACCCCTTTGCCGGTGGAGAACGACAGCACGACGGTGTCGCGCGTCCAGCGCTTGTCGCGCGCGGCCCAGCCCGCCCAGATGTCGAGCACGGGTTCACCGTGCAGACAGCACGCGAGAGCGCCACCACCCTGGCTCGGCTTGTAGAACATTCGGAAGAACAGATCCGCGACGGGCATGAAGCGAGGATCGACCAGCATCTGTGTCGGCGGGGTCGCCGCGGGCGGCTCCGCCATGGAACCTTCGGTCATGTGCCCGATGCTAGGAGCCTGCGCCCGGCCGCGTGCGTGTTCGCCCACTTCCACAGATATCTACACGTCGGTGTCTGCACGCCGGGCGAATCGAGTGTAAGGATGTGAGGCATGACCCTCGCGCAGAACTCGGAGATCCGCTCCGGCATCGACCTCGGACACGTCGACGAGCGGGTCCGCCCTCAGGACGACCTGTTCGAACACGTCAACGGCCGGTGGCTCGCCGAACACGAGATCCCTGCCGATCGCGCACTCGACGGCGCGTTCCGTACGCTCGCCGACAAGGCCGAGGTCGACGTCCGGGCCATCATCGAGGAAGCCGCGGCGTCCGGCGCCGGACCGGGCACCGACGCTCAGAAGATCGGCGACCTGTACACCTCGTTCATGGACACCGCGGCGATCGAGGCCGCCGGTCTCGACCCGATCCGTGACGAACTCCGAGCGGTATCCGACGCTACGGACCGTGCTGCGCTCGCGGCGGTGCTCGGACGCTTGCAGCGCGTCGGCGTGACGGGCGCGATCGCGCACTACGTCGACACCGATTCGAAGAACTCCGAGCGGTATCTCGTGCACGTCTCGCAGGGCGGGCTCGGCCTGCCCGACGAGTCGTACTATCGCGAGGACCGCTACGCCGAGATCCGTGAGCAGTACACCGCACACGTCGGCCGGATGTTCGCGCTCGCCGATCTGCCCTACGACGCGGCGAATGTGGTCGCGCTCGAGACGAAGCTGGCCGCAGGCCACTGGGATGTGGTCAAGCGTCGCGACGCCGACCTGAGTTACAACCTGCTCACGCTCGACTCGCTGCTCACCGATCTCCCGCAGTTCGACTGGGCAGGCTGGATCACCGCGACCGGCGCGGCCACCGGACAGTGGGCCGAGATCGTGGTGCGTCAGCCGAGTTTTCTCGAGACGTTCACCGCGCTGTGGGCCGGTGAGGACCTCGACGACTGGAAGGCGTGGGCCGTGTGGCGGGTGCTGCGCGCGCGAGCCCCGTACCTGTCCGATGTCTTCGTCGAGGAGAACTTCGCCTTCTACGGGCGCACGCTCACCGGTACGCAGGAGATCCGCGACCGCTGGAAGCGCGGCGTGTCGCTCGTGCAGGACCTGCTCGGCGAGGCCGTCGGCAAGCTCTACGTCGAACGGCACTTCCCCGCCGAGGCGAAGACGCGGATGCAGGTGCTCGTCGACAACCTCACCGAGGCGTACCGGCAGTCCATCACCGACCTCGAATGGATGAGCCCGGCCACCCGTGAGGCAGCCCTGCGCAAGCTCGAGAAGTTCACACCCAAGGTGGGTTATCCCGACACCTGGCGCGACTACTCCGCCGTCACGATCGCGCCCGACGACGTGGTGGGCAACTACCGCAGCGGGTACGCCGCCGAGTACGACCGCGATCTCGGCAAACTCGGTGGCCCGGTGGATCGCGGCGAATGGTTCATGACCCCGCAGACGGTCAATGCCTACTACAACCCGGGGATGAACGAGATCGTTTTTCCCGCAGCGATTCTCCAGCCTCCGTTCTTCGACCTGCATGCCGACGACGCTGCGAACTACGGCGGAATCGGCGCGGTCATCGGACACGAGATCGGCCACGGCTTCGACGATCAGGGCGCGAAGTACGACGGCGACGGCAACCTCGAGAACTGGTGGACCGATTCGGACCGCGAGGAATTCGGCAAGCGCACCGCGGCACTCATCGCGCAGTACGACGAGTTCGAACCGAAAGCCCTTCCCGGACAGCGTGTCAACGGCAGTTTCACGATCGGTGAGAACATCGGAGATCTCGGTGGCCTGTCGATCGCGTTGAAGGCCTACGAGATCGCGCTCGACGGCAAGCCGGCGCCGGTCATCGACGGGCTGACCGGACTGCAGCGCGTGTTCTTCGGATGGGCTCAGGTGTGGCGCACGAAGGTTCGTGACGAGGAGGCGTCCCGCCGACTCGCGGTCGACCCGCATTCGCCGCCGGAGTTCCGCTGCAACGGCGTGATCCGCAACATCGACGCGTTCTACGACGCGTTCGACGTCCACGAGGGCGACGAACTGTATCTCGACCCTTCGAAGCGCGTGCGCATCTGGTAGCTGCGAGAACGACACTGCCCCGACGCGGAATGCGCCGGGGCAGTGTTCGTTTCAGGCTTCGTTCACGGCTGTCGAGTACCGGATCAGCCCAGGTGCGAGCTGGGCACGGGAACGCCGCGCGCGTGGAACCACGGGATGGGATCGATCTTGGCGCCACCCGGCTGCCACACCTCGTAGTGCAGGTGTGGTCCGGTGGACTGGCCGCGGTTGCCCATCGTGGCGATCTGCTGGCCGGCGCGCACGTGCTGGCCGACCGACACGAGGGACTGGTCGATGTGACCGTACACGCCGGTCGTACCGTCGTCCTGGGCGATGCGCACCCACAGGCCGAAGCCCGAGGCCGGACCGGACTCGATCACGACGCCGTCGGTGACCGAGACGATGGGGGTGCCGATGGAGTTGGCGACGTCGATGCCGTTGTGGTTCGTACCCCAACGCGGACCGTAGCCCGAGGTGAGGATGCCGGCGGCCGGGAATGCGAGAGCAGGACGACGAGCGGCTTCTTCGCGAGCTGCCTGCTCGGCAGCCTCACGGGCGATCCGCTCGGCCTCTTCGCGCTGCGCCGCTTCCTGCGCGGCGACCTCCTCGGCGACGCGCTGCGCTTCACGGTCGGCGGCGCGACGGAGCTTCTCGGTGTAGTGCGATGCGTCGACATCGGCGACCTTCAGCACCTGGGGTGCCGTGGACAGGTTCTCACCGGCGCCGGTCCATGCCGTACCGGACTCGGTGCGGATTTGGTCGCCCGCAGCGTTCGCGACCGTCGTGCCACCGACCGTCACTGCGCTCGCAAGGACCGCGACGGCCATCCACCTGCCGGTACGTGCTGCACGGCGACGGATGTCGGTGGTTTCTCGGATGGGAGTGGATTCAGAATTTCGGCTCACAACAGTTCCTCTGGGACAGGCCCTCGGTAACGATAGGGTCACGATTCCATCACAGAGTACTTCGATGTTTGACTACGCCAGCGTGTCGGGTTGACAGAAAACCGACCGGTACCGGACAAAAACTGCCCGTTTTGCCCCACTGGAGTCACATGGACACCATCGCTCTCACCTGTTCGGGGCAGAACAGGGCTGAACAGTGAGCGACGTCATGGCACAGGGTGTCGTGGAGACGGCGTCGAGTGGGTACCGGAAGGGGTTCACCGCACCGCGAAACGCAACCCGAAATTGTCGAACGTAGCGGGCAAGGGACCCGCCGGATCGGGCTTCACGTTCGACACCACCGTGAAGTCCGCGGAGCGGAGCAGAGACGCGAGGAAGGTGCTCGCCGTGAAGAGGACGATGCTGCGTCCGGGGCACACCGTCGGGCCGGCACTGAACGGCACGAGCGCCGGATGACGTTCGGCTCGGCCGTCCAGCCAGATCTCGGGTTCGAAGTTGTCGGCGAACGGGAGGTGGTCGGCGCGATGGAAGGCCGAGGAGAGGATCACGAAGCCCGTCCCCGCCGGGATGGTCGCGGTGCCGCCGGCACCGTCGCTCCATGTGGTCTCCTCCACGGAGTCCCGAAGGATGACCGGGGTGGTCGGCCACAGGCGGGTCGTATCCAGTACACAGGCCCGCAGGTATTCGTACACCTGCGGTGTCCCGGCTTCGGTGCCCGCCAGTTCCGCCTCGACGCGCAGGCGCTGTTCGGAGTGCGTGGACAGCACGGCGAGGGTGCGGGCACCCACCATGCCCGCCGCGTCGAACGCGAACAGCCAGTGCGGCATCTGCCCGATCGGGTCGACGGACGCCGGTGCTGCGAGGTCTCGGACCACACCGGCCAGACTCTCGGACGGAGCCGCAGTGACGTGGTGGTGCAGGTTCTGGGTGAACCGATCGCGCAGGCGGTGCCGAAGGGGATGAGCGAACGACCAGTTCCCGTTCGAGCGGAGCGTCCACAGCTGGTCGGTGATGCTCTCGTCGTCACGAGCGGCGTCGCCGAACGCGAGTCGCCGGACCAGCCGCCACCAGGCCCGCACGAAATCCGGGGCGTCGAGTTCACCGCGCGACCTCGCCTGATCGAGCAGCCCCTGCGCCTCCTGCTCTATCACGGGGACCCAATCGCCGGCGAGGCGGTGCAGGGCGTGTTCCGGTTCGAGCACCGACTCGTTGAAGGCACGTCGCTGGGCGCGGATGTCACCTCGGGAGATGAGCACACCGTTGGGCTGGAACGGGCTGAGCGCAGCCACCTTCTCCTTGTTGGCCGCGGTGAACGACGCCGTGTCGGTACGCAGGATCCGATCCACATCGTCCGACGTCAGGACGATCGCGAGCGTGCGGCCGGGGATCGGCACGACGAGCGGCCCGTCACCGTGCCGCTTACGCAGATCCGCGACCAGACGGACCACGCGGGCGTCCGACTGGTTCTTCTCGAGCAGCTTCATGGCCCACCGTCGCCGAGCGATCGGCCCCACGGCCACGAACGGCACGGCCACCTGTCCGAGGAGCCGAACGGCGTCGGTGGGCGAAACGGTCGCGGTCGTTGCAGGCACAGGCGCTCCCGGCGTCGAGGGGACAGGACCATTGAAGGATCCCCGCGGAGAGCGCATCCAAACGTCCCGGAGCGAGCAGGCTCACGCACCCTGCGGACAGAGCCCACGCTCGGAAAAGTGTGCAGCCGCCCTCAGGACGCGCACACGTTCGGCGATGCAGCGACGACGGGAGCCGGGAAACCCGCGATCCGGTCGTCGCGTCGTTCGTCCGGGGCGCCACGATGATTCCCGTCCCGGTCTTCGAGACGGACACCGTCCTCGACCTGATCGAGCGAGAGAGTGTGACCATGCTGCCCGGTCCACCCACCTCCCCTCGTGGCGCCACTGTCGAACAGATCGCCACCACGAGTGGAAAACCCTGCGCCGGAGCGGAAGTGAGCATCGCCGACGACGACGATGCGCTCGGTCGGATGAGCAAGACGTTCGTCGTCTCGTTCGATCCCGTCCCCGCCGAGGAACCGATCGCCGGGAGCCGCACCGCAGGGCGGGATTCGACCTCCCCATATCAGACAGGAGTTCCGTCATGACCGACGAAGCTGCGACGCTCGATTTCGCCGTCAAGTGGCGGCACTGGAACGGCGGGCCCGACGAGGACATCTGGGTCACGTTCGGGATCGCCCCCGAGGAGTACTTCCATCGCCTGCGTGGTCTGCTGACCGCGCACCGGTGGAGCCGATTCGAACCGCACATACTCGAGCAACTCGTGCGCATCTGCGACGAGCGGCTCGGCACCGTCGACATCGACTCCGCGGCGGACCGCCGCGGTCGGGTGCGATACACCTCGTCGGCGCACCCGCTCAGCACACTGTCCGCCTGATTCCGGCCTCGAGCAATCTCGGTCGGCGTCGGTTTCACGGTCCTTCCACCCGGGTACGCACGGGGGCACCGATCTCGATCTCTCGATCGAAGGGAACGACCGTGGATACCGGTTCCGCCACCCCGACGCCGGAGGCCTCGTCTGCGCCTCCGGAACAGGTGCGACGCGCCATCGGCGCATCGGCCATGGGTAATTTCACCGAGTGGTTCGACTACGGCGTCTACGCATACACGGCCACCTATATCGCCGATTCGTTCTTCCCCGGCGATCTCGAGTCCGCGACACTGCTCACGCTGGGTGTCTTCGCAGTCTCCTTCGTCATGCGTCCGCTGGGCGGTTTCGTATGGGGCCCGCTCGGCGACCGGTTGGGGCGCCGGCAGATCCTGGCACTGACCATCCTGCTGATGGGTGGTTCGACAGTATTGCTCGGTGCTGTGCCGTCGTACGAATCGATCGGGTTCTGGGCGCCTGTGCTGCTCGTGCTGTTGCGCATGCTCCAGGGTTTCTCCACCGGTGGTGAATACGGCGGGGCGGCAACGTTCATGGCCGAATACTCCCCCGACCGCAAACGCGGCTTCTACGGCAGTTTCCTCGAGTTCGGCACGCTGGGCGGTTTCTCGGCCGGCGCGTGCCTCGTCCTGATCATCGATCTGCTGTCGACGGACGCGTTCATGGCGACGTGGGGCTGGCGTCTTCCGTTCTTCGTCGCCGGCCCCCTCGCGCTCGTCGGTCTCTACCTGCGTTCGAAGCTCGACGAGACCCCGGTCTTCAAGGAGCTCGAGCGTGCGCACGAGGAGGAGAGCAGCGTCGGCGCCGAGTTCAAGGACCTGCTCACGAAATATTGGCGGCCGATCGTCGAACTGATGGGGCTGGTCGTCGCGCTGAACGTGTGCAACTACACGCTGCTGAGCTACATGCCCACCTATCTCGAGAACCGGATCGGATTGACCGGCACCGCGTCCCTGGTCCTGGTATTGATCGGCCAGCTCGCGATGATGGCGGTCATTCCCTTCGCCGGCGCGTTGTCGGACCGGATCGGTCGCAAACCGCTCTGGGCGGCATCGTTGGCCGGCCTGTTCGTTCTCGCCATCCCGATGTACATGCTGATGTCCGTGGGCTTCGGATGGGCAGTCGTGGGCTTCACCGTCCTCGGCCTGCTCTACGTGATGCAGCTGTCGACCATCTCGGCGACCTTCCCCGCGATGTTCCCCACGCACGTTCGGTTCGCCGGTTTCGCGATCTCCTACAACGTGTCGACATCGCTGTTCGGCGGCACGGCGCCGGCGATCAACGAATGGTTGGTGGAACGGACCGGGAACGACCTCGTCCCGGCCTTCTACATGATGGGCGCGTGCGCGGTCGGGCTCGTCGCGCTGTATTTCGTGGCGGAGACGGCAGGCGCGTCGCTGCGCGGACGCGGCATCCCGGGAGTCGACACCGAAGCGCACCCCACCGCCCTGTCCCGCAGCTGACACCGCCCGCCGCGTTGTTGTTTCCACGCTTCGACGGTCCGACATTTCAAGATCGAATACAGATTCACGATGGCTGTCACGTTATCGGCCACAAGTCCGAAATGCGCGAAACATCCCCTCGCGCCGGATTTTCCATGCCGTGGTTGGATGTGCGGGCGAGACACGGCTTCGCGCGCGGGACGGCCGCGGGGGGAGGTCGAACTCCGCACCAGCCCACAGCCCGGCCCGGGAGGAACCATGACCGACATCGAGACGAAGAACTTCTTCACCGATCCGGACCTCGTCCAGGACCCGTACCCCTACTACGACGCCCTCCGCGAGGGATGCCCGGTCGGTCGCGAACCCCATCACGACGTCATGATGGTCACCGGATACGAAGAGGCGATCCAGGTCCTGAGCGACGAGCAGACGTTCTCGTCGTGCATCTCGGTGACCGGCCCGTTCTCCGGACTCCCGGCCTGCCCCGAGAGCGACGACATCACCGACTTCATCGAGGAGCACCGCCCCTCGCTGCCGATGAACGACCAGCTCCCCACGATGGACCCCCCTCAGCACACCGACCATCGCGGCCTTCTGATGCGGCTCATCACCCCCAAGCGTCTCGAGGAGAACGAGGCGTTCATCGAACGCATCGCCGACCGGCTCCTCGACGACCTGCTGGCCCGGGGCGAGGGCGATTACATCACCGGCTTCGCCGCGCCGTTCGCGATGCTCGTCATCGCCGACCTGCTGGGCGTCCCGGAAAGCGACCACCAGGAATTCATCGAGGGCTTGAACATCCAAGTGGAGAAGGGATTCTCGCTCGGCAGCACCGAGGGTGAAGCCCTGAAGCTCAACCCCCTCGAGTTCCTGTACAAGAAGTTCGGTGCGTACATCGAGGACCGCCGGGCGCACCCGACCGGCGACGTGCTGACGGGCCTCGCCACCGCGACCTTCCCCGACGGCACCCTCCCGCCGGTCGACGACGTCCTCCGCATCGCCGCGAACGTGTTCTCCGCCGGTCAGGAAACCACCGTACGTCTGCTGAGCTCCGCGATGCGGATCATCGCCGAACAGCCCGAACTCCAGAAGACTCTGCGGAACGAACCCGATCGCATCGCGAACTTCATCGAGGAGACGCTGCGCTTCGAGAGCCCGATCAAAGGCGACTTCCGGCTCACGAAGACCTCCACCACCGTAGGCGGGGTCGACGTCTCGGCCGGCACGATCATGATGCTGGTCAACGGCGCCGCCAACCGCGATCCGCGCCAGTTCTCCGATCCGAACGAGTTCGACCTCGACCGCCGGAACGCCCGTACCCACATCGCGTTCGGCCGCGGCGTGCACACGTGCCCGGGTGCTCCGCTCGCCCGCACGGAAAGTCGCGTGGGCATCGCGCGCCTGCTCGAGCGCACCAGCGAGATCCGGATCTCCGAGAAGGTGCACGGCCCCGAGGACGACCGGAAGTTCGGTTACCTGCCGACCTTCATCCTGCGCGGCCTGCTCGCACTACACCTCGAGTACAGGCCCGCCGAAGGTGAGGCGGAGTGAAGGTCTTCGTCGACGACGATGCCTGCCGTGGACACGGTGTCTGCCTCGCCGCCTGCCCGGAGGTCTTCGATCTGAGCGACGGCGGGTACGCCGTCACACTCGTGTCCGAGGTACCGGCCGAGCACGAGGAGTCCGTGCGGGAGGCCACGGCGGGTTGTCCCGAAAGGGCGATCCGGCTCGGCTGAGTCACCGATCGAAGCTGC
>NZ_AJVB01000005.1:0-40575 GCF_000278445.1 Rhodococcus sp. R1101 | reverse complement strand
GGATGTCGGCGGCTGGGCCGCGGAGGTCCTCGAACGCCGCGACTCCGCCATCTTCTTGTTGGGGTTCGCCGGGGCGTTCCGCCGCAGCGAACTCATCGCGCTCACCTGCAGCGACGTGTCCCTACACCGGCTCGACGGTCTACACATCAAACTCCGCAGGTCCAAGACCGATCAGGAAGGGCGGGGGAGTATCCGGGCGTTGCCGTTCACCCATAGCCACGCGAGTTGCCCGCCCTGTGCCTGGATGCGGTGGGCACAGGTCGTCGCCGCCTCAGACGCCGGCGGCCGCCCCGCCGTCATCCGCCTGCTCCGCAACGCCGAACCCTTCGAGGAGCACGTGTGCCGGGGATCCCGTCCCCGCATGGTGCCGTCCTCGCCCTGGTTGCGGTCGATCCGCAAGAACGGCAACCTCTCCGACACCGCGTTGTCGGGGGCGGCGGTGCACAAGGCGATCCGTCGCCGCGCCGAGCAGGCCGGCTACGACCCCGACATCGTGAAACAGCTCGGTGGGCATTCGTTGCGGGCCGGGTTCGTCACCCAGGCCTTCCGCAACGGCGCGAGCGCGCACGCGATCATGCGTCAGACCGGGCACAGCACCCCCGCCATGCTCGAGACCTACGCTCGCGAACACGCCCCGCTCATCGGGAACGCCGTGACCAACCTCGGGCTGTGACCGCGATGACCCGCACTGGACCAGACGCTGCTCGCCGCAACGATGTTCACGATGCCGACCTGGGCCTACGCATCCCGGCCCGCTATCGGCACGACTGGATGCTGTTCGCCGACTGGTGCTCTGCCGCCGACCACCGGCCCATTCCCGCCGCGCCGGAGACCCTGGCACTGTTCCTGGGGGAGCACCCGGCCGCGGTCGCGACCCAGCGGCGCCGGCTGTCGGCGATCAACGCCGTCCACACCGGGCACGGCTACCCGGCCCCGGGGAGGACCGAGACGGTGCGCCGGCACCTCGACACCACCCGCGCTTCACGTCTCGACCGGATCGGTCGCCTTCTGGTGCAGTGGGCGGCCGAACTCCCCACCCAAGGGTGGCCGAGCGGACTGTTCGGCCGCCGCGACGCCCTCCTGCTGGTCCTCGCCGCGACCGGCATGAGCTTCACCGACCTCACCCGGCTGCGCCGCCGCGACCTCCGCCTCGACGGCAACACCCTGGTGATCACCACCCGAGCGGGTGAACGCTTCCGGCTCCCAGCGGATCCCGACACCGGAGACAATTCCGCGGGCGCGATCTATCGGCGGTGGGCGGAGATCCAGGCGTTTCTCGATCAGTACCCCGGCACACATCTGCTGCGTCACCACCTCACCGCCCCAGTCGAGATCGTCACCGATCCGCTCGACGCGGAGCAGGCCCGCCAGCCGTTGCTGTGTCCGATCGACCGCTGGGGACACCTCCCACACGGCCAATCCATGACTGCGCAGTCGGTATCAGCGCTGGTGCGGGCACACTTGGCCGGACGAGCTTCGGCACGGAAGGTGGTGCCCGTTCCCCCGCAGGACGAGAGCGACGCCTGGGTCGAGCCGGACATCGTCCTCGATTCCGGCTACTACGATCGCGGCGCCAGCGCCCGCCGCCGCGACCACAAGGCCCTCGAGGACCTCGCCGATGTCTTCGATGAGATCGAAGCCCGCGCCGATGCGCTCGTCAAGGATCTGGTGGGAGTGCTGGAGGGATTGTGATTCCGAACGAGTCCGGTCTATGAACTCACGGACTACTTCACGGGGGCGCGCTCATCGGTCGGCGGTGTCGATGATCCGCCCCAGGGCTTCCAACGGTGATCGAAGGGTTCGTCCAACCGACTCGGGATCGGTGGAATTTCGCTCGTGTATTCGGCTACTCGGACAATAGCTTTCTCGCGGAAAACCGTGTCCGGTACAACCACTTTACGTTCGAAGACTTCGTTCGAGACGGTGATGAGCCCCATACCGACCAGCCATTCGATGACGTGCAGTGTTGCAACCGTCTGCTGAATAAGGCGACAGACCAGTGGAGCGGCTGCACGGTACCGCTCCTGCACTCCGTGAAGCGCCGTCTGCGCGAGTCGTTCGTTGTCTGCATGAACCACGTCGCCGTAGATCCATGCGAAAGCAAGAACGTTGTCCGCAACGGGTTCTCTGGGGACGTCTTCGTCGACGTATCCGACCTGCACGCTATATGCAATGGAGTCTTTTCCCTTGGGGTCGAACTCGGCCCATTCCTTTTTCAGGCTCGCAAGCACACGGCGTGTGTCATCGCGGTCAACGTCCCGCAGAAACCAGCCGAGGGCCGCGAGGGTGTATTTGAAGCACGAGTCTTCCTCTTGGAGAATCAACGGTCGGACTCGGGCGGCCGCCGACTCGACCACCTCCTCTGGAGGGAGGGTCTGCGTCACCCAAGCCTGCCCCGTCTCATCTCGGTTGATCTGGAAGGGGACGCTGCCGACGCGGACAAGTTCGTCGTAGTCCTTGTAGAGCGAGTGCTCCTTCACGCGACGAGCACGAAGGATGAACACCTCTAATCGGGTCCTGTGCCGCTGATTCAGTTCGTCTGTGTTCTGGGAGGACAATGCGGTTCCTAAATTCGACGCGGAGGGCTGTCCTTATCTTTTTCGTAAGGCAAGACAAGGCAGGGTTCAGGGCCTGATGACGATGTAGCGTCCGGTGGTGGTCTTCTGGAGCTCGATGACCGCGGAGTTAACCGCGTCGTTGAGCGTCGTAGCGGAGTTGAAAACGACGAGTTGTTGTCATCGTCGTGGAGCCGAGCCTCACTACGTCGAATGGCTGAGTGCGGCAGGTCGGAGCCGGCCCCGAAGTTCGGCGTTCATCCGGTTGAATCTTCCCAGAGTGCGGCGTGGCATCGGTCGATAAGGCGTGACAAAAACGTCGAGGTAGCTCGAAAGACGGAGAGGCATTCCACGGGCGACGCGGGCACGCCAGTCACCGAGGATGGCCATAGGGTCAGCGGCTGCATGGTCAGCGATGCCTTCCAGAACGGCGAGATCGGTAATCGTTATCAGTGCTGGGGGTGCGACATAGTGCGCCAACCCAGCAAAAATCGGATGAGCCTTCTCTGTGATCTGGAAGTCGACAAACTCAGAGTATGGAAGGCCTGAGTCGGGGGTGACGACCAGGGGCACGAAAATCGTGTCCTCGGTAATTGCGGAGCTGTCCCCAGGCAGTCCGTTGACGACGAGGTGTTCGATCGTGGACGCCAGTTGTGGAAACTTGTGTCCGAGAAGATTCCGCTCGACGTCGCGATCGAGTATTTCCGGGGAGCCTTGTCCTTCGGACAGTTGAGCCGTCAGTCGCCGGTTGTTCGCGTCGGCCACCAGGCAGTACCGGCCACGAACGACCACGAAGTCGCACACCGACGGCGGTCCCGATGAGCCAGGCTCCGTCCACTGCTGTTGCATGGCCGATTCGGTTGTGAAGTGCGTCCCGCGCAGATGTGGTTGCGCACCGATACGGCGGAAGATCTCGCTGATACGAGCCTCGAACACTGCGTTCATCGCCTGCTCGAATTGTGTACGTGCTCGGGGGTTGGTGTCGTGGAGTTGTTGTCGGACGTCGAAGTACGGCAGATCACCGAAGATTCGTTGGACGCCCATTTGTGTGCGCAGCAGCAGCAAGGCTCCGTCGGGAAGCCGGATAAAGGGGAATCGCTGAACTTCGAATCGCGACCACGCGGTGAGCAACCCCGCCTCTTGCTGTGACCGGAAGGCTTCCCTGAGATCTGGTAGGGAGGTCACCATATGGCGGTCGACATGCTGCAGCGTGGCATCAGTAACGCCCCATCGGCGTAACTCGTCTGCGGTGAATCGGGTCTGGCCTGCTGCAGCTCGATCGACGAGCAGCCGGCCGAACGCGAGTATGTCGTCGAACGGGATTCCGAACACGTCCTCGTAGACGGAGGCTGGGGAGGAACCGATGAGCCGGTCTACCCGCGCAGTCGGTGGCCACGGTCGTCGCCACATATCGTGTGTCAGGGGGAGCAGCGTCTCGATGGTCTCAGGCTTCTCGAATGCCAATTCGGCGATTTCGTCGACGCTGAACGCTCGCATCAGCTCACGCAGGCGGTTGTCGTCGAGGCCGTCGAGTACCGAGGTGATCCCGGCGATCGATTCTGCATCGAACCGATCCATCTCGAGAAGTCCGAGTTCGCCCGATACATAGTCGTGCTCGCCATTGATTCCGAGCAGGCACCATGTGAGTTCGTCCGCGTCCACTGCTCGAGCTGTGTCGTCGTCGGTAGCGGATTCGATGATCTCGCGCGCGCACTGTATAAGCGCACGAGGTGAGATCAGCCCCCGATAGGAAACAGATACCAGGGGCTCCAGCTTGTTCCTCAGGACGGGGCTGAGGGCTTGTGTCCAGCTCAGTTCCACCTGGTCTCGTGTGTCGTCGATGACTGCCAGGTCCACGCGCGCCAACAGATCGGCGACCATCTGGAGCGACGCATGGACGTTCGAGCGTGCCCACATTTGATCCCGCGCAGTGCGGTTCACAGTCGCGCCCAGAATCTCTTTCGCCGTGATCGCCGCCTTCATGCCGAAAAGCCGACCAGTAACAGCAGGGTTTCTCAAAGGCCTTGAGTTCACGGTCCGAGTCTCCAACAAGACACCGACAAACGGCGACGAGCGCCGCGTCTGGTTTGTGCCCGATCGGTATCCCTGCGATCCGGAAACCGATCGACGATCTGCAGGTTCTCCTACCACAACGTTGGCCAAGATGCGTCCAGTCGGCGATCGGACGCTATTGCGGCGGGCATCACCGGACTGTTCGTATCGGGGCAGGATGGAACAATCCGGATATGACACAACCTGACCTATCGTGGTCGCCCCGAACCGAGTTGGATCTTCAGTCAGCGCTGGCCAACGGTCTGCTCGAAGAGACTCACCACCTTGATCTGAAGCGTGAACTCGCACCTGGGAGGAGCGGAAGCAAATCCTTGGCAAAAGACCTCGCGGCATTCGCAATCGACGGGGGGATGATCCTCGTCGGTGTGGACGAAGGTGAGGACACGACGCGACCCCCGACGCTCGTTCCGCAGCTCACCGACGGGCTTGCCGAACGGGTGGAACAGGTTGCCCGGATGGCGGTCTCGGAACCGCTTCGTGTGCAGACCACAGTGATTTCGTCCAGCGAGCCGTCGAAGGGGTATCTCGTCATTCGGATTCCGCCCTCACCCCGGGCACCGCACATGGTGGACGGGCGGTACTACGGGCGCGGCGACAAGACGAATGTGGTCCTGTCGAATGAGGAAGTACTGCGCCATCATCAACGCCTGCTGCATGACCGCTCGGATCTACAGGCGGAGGTTCGCGAGCTGCTGAACGATATCGATCGGGAGATGCCTCTTTTCGCCGTGATTGCGGACCCGATCGGGGCGCGCGACGACTTTCTGGTCGAGCTCGCCGAGGCCCACAACTGGGAGACCCGAGTCGGCGAGCTCGTCCGACGAGCCGGTGACGGCGCGAAGGGACCCAACTATCCTCCGTATGTTCGGGGCGCCGGTTTCCAGCGGAGGGCAGAAGGAGTCGCCGTCACGGACGGTATGCACGACGATGTGCGGCGGTTCGATGGCGACGGGAAGGCCCTGGAACTCGTCTTTCACGAGAGCGGGCGGCTCACTCTGGTAAGTGAACGAGCGACCGTGATGTACGCACCGCCGGTGCAGCCTCCCCGCCCAGAGCGGAAAGTGATCTTCGAGGAGTTGATCGCCGACAAGGTCGAGATGTTTGTGCGGGTAACCGCCGAGGTTGCGCGGAGCGCGCATTACCAGGGTTCGTGGCGGTTCGCACTCACAGTCAGGGGGTTGAAGGGCGGGGTGTCGTACCTGCGCGTGGACGATTTCGGGCGCTTCTCAGGTGCCGAGTACACCGCGGATGTCTATGCCCGGGAAACCGAAGCGGCCTTGACCGAGTTCATCGATGACCCGAATGCCGTGGTGCAGGCGCTGACGATGCCACTCCTTCGGGGCCTGGGGGTGCATCGTCACCAAAAGCTCGCGTGGTTGCAGGTCGCATCGGACTCGTCGAACGCGACGTAAGCGACGTGGAATGGGATGCGCCGCCTACCTGACATAAGAGCGCCTACCGGTCGACGATGCGTGCACGCATCGCACGCACTGCGTGCGGTGCAACCATCGCCATCCATACGTGCATTGCCGATCCGGTTTCCCTGGATGTCTACGCCGACGGACCATTCCGTCATTTCGGCGAGCACCTTGTCGGTGGGGGCACTTCCCTGCACGCAGTGCTCGGGGGAGTCTTGCTGATCGTCTCTTTCGACACCGTGGCGCCATAGACGTCGTCAAAGTGGGCGGCGATCTCGCTGGTGGTCAGCCCTTTCGCTGACAGCGACAAGATGATCTCGTCGTCCCCGGTCAGACGGCGTTGGCGTTTCTTGACGATCTGGGGGTCGAACGAGGCGTCGGTATCTCGCGGGGATTGGATCTGCACGGGGCCGATCTCGGTCAGCACGGTCTTGGTGCGCCGGCCGTTGCGGGAGTGGCCATTGTTCTCCCTTCTACCTGGTGTTTTTCGTAGCCGAGGTGCTCGTCCATTTCCGCTTCGAGGGCGGTTTCGAGCACGGTGGCGGCGAGTTGGTTGACTAGTCCGTTCGGGCCGACCAGCTCGACGCCGTCGGCTTTGGCTGGGGCGAGCAACTGCTGCGCCAGCTGTTGGGGATCGATCTTCGGCTGATCCCTGGGATCGAGTGTTTCGGTCATGATCGTGCCTTCTCGCTAAGCAAGCTCGGCGTGTCGGCCAAAACCAGATCAACCTTTATTCCGACAGTCCCGCTGATGAGGGCGGCCATCATGACCGACGCTTGCTCGACTACGTGGCAATGCAATCGCCGGCGAAGACGTAGGAACGCCGCGGTACTTCTGGAAAACCTCAGCCCTATCGCGTCACTTCTTCGTATTTCACAAGATCCTTCCGGAGGTTGCCATGAGAGGCTCATGGTGCACGTCACATCGTGGGGGTGGGTATCCGACAAAGGAGATGTCAGTGAGCACGGTGGCACAGGAACTCTTTCCGGGATTCGAGCCCTTCGATTCGATGACCGGTGACGGCATTACCATCCATGGGATGAGGGCCGGCACTGGTATGCCGATTCTTCTTCTGCACGGGTTTCCGCAGTCACATGTGATGTGGCATCGGGTCGCTCCGGTTTTGGCCGAACGCTTCACTGTCGTGGTGACGGATCTACGCGGGTACGGTGATTCCACCCTGCCCGACGTCGATTCCACGCACTCGCCACATTCCTTTCGTGCCATGGCAGCAGACCAGGCGGCGGTGATGCAGCGACTCGGATTCGACAGATTCGTCGTTGTCGGGCACGACCGCGGTGCCCGCGCCGCACATCGTATGGCCCTGGACTTCAGCGACGCGGTTTCCGGGATCGTTCTGTTGGACATCATGCCGACGGAATGGGTCTACGCGAACGTTGATGCCGAACTCGCCCTTGCCTATTACCACTGGTTCATGTTTCCCCAGCCCGATGGGCTGCCGGAGAAGTTCCTCGAAGCCGATCCGATCGGCTACCTGCATTCGGTGCTGGGTGTCGGCGGCCACAGTGCCGTCGGGGCCAAAGGCGACGCTTACCATCCGTCCGCGTTGGCCGAATACGAACGATTGTTCGCTGATCCGATGCGTCGTCTGGCAACGATCGAGGACTACCGTGCGGCGGCCACGATCGACTTGCAACACGATGCGCAGAGTCGAGAGGCTGGACGGCTCATCGACTGCCCCTGCCACGTTGCTTGGGGAGCGAACGGAATGATTGCGCGTGCCGGTCATTCTCCGGTGGACGTCTGGCGCGAACTCTCCCGTCGACCAGAGTTGGTGACCGGTGGTGAGGTTGCCGGTGCCGGTCACTTCCTTGTAGACGAGTTTCCCGACGAGATCGGGCAACTGATCGCGGACTTCGCAGCTTCCGCGACGCCGGTGTTCCGGCGCGGTTGAACCTTCACATGACACAGAGCCGGACAAAATAACCATAACAGACACCCGGATCGGGGATTGCACCAGCATGTTCGGTGCCCTCGCGTCGATAATCGGGTCAGTTCGTCAGACGTACTCGTCACGGCTTCAACGTAATCCGCACAACAGGAGGGTGGGTAGTGGCCCATCACATCGACACCGACCAGAACGATGCAATCGAGAAGGTAACCATCGGGCGTATCACTCGACGTCTGCTTCCGTTCTTGGTACTACTCTACTTCCTCAACTTCCTCGATCGAGTCAACGTCAGCTTCGCTGCCCTGCAGATGAACGCGGATCTGGGTATGAGTCAGGCCGCATACGGTTTCGGCGCCGGCCTGTTCTTCATCGGATACTTCATATTCGAAGTGCCCAGCAACATGATCCTGCACAAGGTCGGAGCGCGAATCTGGATCGCCCGCATCGCAGTGTCATGGGGAGTGGTGTCGGCAGCGACGGCATTCGTCCAGACGGAAGTGCAGTTCTTCATCGCACGATTCATGCTCGGCTTCGCTGAGGCCGGGCTGCTGCCCGGTCTCATCCTGTACCTGACCTACTGGTACCCGGAACGTCACAGGGCGCGCATCGTCGCGTTGCTGTACATAGCGGTCCCGCTGTCGTCGGTGCTCGGTGGACCTCTCTCGACCGCGATCATGCAGCACGCCGACGGTTTCCTCGGCCTTGCGGGTTGGCGGGCGATGTTCCTGATCGAGGGGTTACCGACTGTCATCGTCGGTGTCGTCACGTTCTTCTACCTGACCAGTCGTCCTGCAGAAGCGAAATGGCTCACCGGTGAGCAACGACGCTGGCTGGTGCGTTCACTGGATGCCGAGGCTCAGGCAACTGTCAGCCGGCAGGGAACGGCAAACGGACATCGCGGGGTGTTCAGCGCACTCAAGGACATTCGGGTCGTAAGCCTGAGTGTGGTGCTCTTCGGCATCTTCTACGGCTTCTATGGCGTGTCCTTCTTCCTCCCGCAGATGATCAGCGGGATGTCTGCGGACTGGGGCGTCGAATTCTCGCTTGTCCAAGTCGGGTTCATCACCGCGGTGCCGTTCGCAATAGGAACCGTCGCGATGATTCTCGTGAGTCGGCATTCCGATCGGAAGAGCGAACGTATCTGGCACACAGCGGTTTCCATGCTGGTCGCCGGAGCCGGAATTACGATCGCCGTCCTCGGCAATTCGTCGCCGTATGTCATGCTCTTGGGCATCGCGCTGCTGCTGTCGGGTGTGCTGAGCGCGACGTCCACCTTCTGGGCTATCCCGCCGCGCATTCTCACGGGAATGGCGTTGGCTGCGGGCATCGGGTTGATGAACTCCTTCGCGAACCTGAGCGGGTTCATCGGACCGTACGTTGCCGGATACATGAAGGATCTGACGGGGACCTTCGACGCCCCGATGTACATCATCGGTGCGGTGCTGGTCGTGGCCACGCTCGTCCTGCTCGGGATGCGCCGGGGGCTCGACGATGCGTCTGTGACGACGGAGACATCGGTTCCGGACGAAGTGGCATCGGGACGATGAGTCCGGCTTCCGCGCACTCGTCAACCTTCGAGGCAGCGCAGCGACGCCACGAGGCCTTCGACGTTATGCACATCCCATCCGGTCAGGTCGCGCCAGCGATCGAGTCGGTACTTCACCGTGTTCGGGTGGATCCGTAGCTCCCGCGCACAGACCGAGAGGGAGAAACCGCTGTTGGCGAACGCCCGCAACGTGTCGGCAAGTCGATTGTTGCGGGCGGCCACGTCGATGCCGTGTCGAAGGAGAGGGTCCAGACGAGCGGCCGAATCATCGAGGACTGCCATGAGCCAATCGTCGGCCAGCATGATGCTGCGGCCGAGTCGGCAGGCTCGGTCCAGTGCCAGTCGGGCATCCTTCAAGCTCTCCGTCGCCCCCGACATTCCGGTCCGGGCGTGGCCGATTCCCGCGATCGCGGAGGACGCGAGCGCGTGCATGCTTTCCAGAAAGTCCGACGCCGGGTGGTTCTGCAGAACTACCACCGTGCTTTCGTCGTCGTACAGTACCGCCCCGCCGTTGTCGGCGAGTTCCTCGTCGAGACGCGCGATCAGGTGCCGGGGAAGACCCTCCAGGCAGGCGACTTGGAAGGACGCGTCCGGATCGAACCCGAGGCCGGTTGCGAGCGCCGGGTGCTGTGGGGCACTGCCTGCCACCAAAGCGCCGAGAAACTCTCGCTGGATCACCGCTCGCGTCGTGGAAGTCGTACGAAGTTCGTCGGAATGCCCCTCTGCGACAGCCGCGCTCAACCGATGGAACCAGTTCCACAGCGACGCCACGGCAGCGAGGAGCGGTTCGCTTCTGTCCGCATTCTCGGTTCGCGACAACGCCAACAGTTCGTTCCAGATCTCACGGTAGGCAACGTGATATGCCTCGATCACGTCGCGAAGAGCAATGCCTTGCGTGGCGCGCTCTCGGCCCAGATTCCGCGCGTTCGAAATATGGGAGGCACTCGGCGTCCTGTGCTCCCGGAGTCCGGCGAGGATGCCGACAACTTGGTGCTCCACCGCTTCGTGATGAGACGGCAAGGGAATTGCCGAGTAGTGCGGCACTTCAGACCGGATGCGGCTCACGACGAGGTTGGACAGCTGGGAGGCGTTGTCGGTGATCTGTTCGAGCAAAGCAGCAAGGTGCAACTGGTTCTTCTGTGCATTGCACAAATCTGAGCTCTCCTTTTGCGCAATTCAGTCATGGAGTTCCGGGTCGGACCATCTTAACTTCGTGTTTACGACCAGCTGTAGGAGTACTGAAACGATGTCGCTGATGCCTGACGCCGAGGCTCTGCCTCGCCAACTCGATCTTGCGGACCGATTCGCCGCCGTCAACGGACCGATACTGCTCACCGGGGTGCAGGCCGTGTGCCGTGTGCCGCTCGACATGCGCCGAGTCGACGCGCGGAACGATCTGACCACCCGTGCGTTCGTCAGCGGTTACCAGGGATCACCACTGGGGACGTTGGACTTTACGATGCGACCGATCTCGGGACTGCTGTCCGAGCATGGCGTCGATTTCACTCCCGGTATGAACGAGTTCCTGGCTGCCACTGCGGTGCAGGGCACCCAATCGGTCGGACAGTTGGGCTCGCCGTATGCAGGGGTTACCGCCTACTGGTATGGCAAGGCACCGGGTGTCGACCAGGCGCTCGACGCGATCCGGCACGGGAACCTTATGGGTACGAGCGCAAACGGCGGTGTCCTGGCGTTCTGCGGTGACGATGCGACCGCGAAATCATCGACCGTACCGTGTGGTTCGGAAACGGTGCTCCGGTCGGCTCTGGTTCCGACGTTGATGCCGGCCGATGCGCAGGAGGTGTTGCGCTGGGGCCTGCACGGGGTGTCGATGTCGCGGGCGAGCGGAGTCTGGGTTGCCATGAAAGTTGCCACGCACGTGGCGGATTCGCTGGCACTGGTCGAAGCGGACACGGACGGATTCGATCCGATTTTCCCGCTCGTCGACGGTCGCCGCTACGAGCATGAGGTGATGACGAAACCGGTCGCGGCGGCGGCGGTGGCCGCAGAGCGCAACCTGTTGGAGGTGCGTCTACCGCTGGCCCTTGAATACGCGCGCCTGAACGGACTGAATCAGATCGTGGCGTCGGGACCCGATGACGTACTGGGTATCGTGGTCGCGGGGCAGCCCTACCTCGAGGTTCGGCAGGCGTTGTCCGACATGGGTTTTTGTGACGACGGCGATGTGGCCGCAGCCGGAATCCGGATTCTCAAGGTCGGCATGGTTTGGCCTCTGGACGAGCAGATCGTGCAACAGTTCGCGCACGGGCTGACCAAGGTGCTCGTGGTGGAGGACAAAGGACCGTTCCTTGAAACCCTCGTCAAGGAAGCGCTTTACGGGCTCGAGAACAGACCCGGTGTGGTCGGCAAGACCGACGAACAGGGGCGGACGCTGCTGCCGAGCCACGGCGGTGTCGACGCGGACGCGATTACCAAGGTTCTCGCTCCCATGATCCTTGCGAGCAGAGATATTGCTTCGGTGCGTGATCGGGTTCGCCGGTTGGCTACGCCGTCGACCCTTCGTCTTCCGCTGACGATTGCCTCCCGCACCCCGTACTTTTGCTCCGGATGCCCTCACAACAGTTCGACGAAGGCTCCCGAAGGTTCGCTGATGGGCGCCGGTATCGGTTGCCACGGTATGACCACATTCATGGATTCCGGGCAGGTCGGCGATGTCACCGGCCTCACCCAGATGGGCGGTGAGGGTGCCCAGTGGATCGGGCAGCAGGCGTATGTCCATGCCGATCACATCTTCCAGAATCTCGGTGACGGGACGCTGTCGCATTCGGGGTTGATGGCGATCAGGGCCTCGATCGTCGCCAGAACCAACATCACCTACAAGGTGCTGTACAACTCGACGGTCGCGATGACTGGTGGTCAGGACGCCGTCGGTGAGTACACGGTGCCGACGCTCGCCCGGACGTTGGTGTCGGAAGGTGTCGAGCGGATATGCATCACGACCGATCATCCCGAGAACTACAAGGGCGTGCGGCTACCGGACAGAACCACGGTCCACGACCGAAGTGAACTGCTGTCCCTGCAAGAAAAGCTGCGGGCGATCCCCGGCACCACCGCGTTGATCCACGACCAACCTTGTGCGGCCGAACTGCGCCGGGACCGCAAGCGTGGCAAGGCTCCGCAACCGGCGATGCGGGTGGTGATCAACGAGCGCATCTGTGAAGGTTGCGGTGACTGTGGTCGCAAATCGAACTGTCTGTCTGTTGTCCCGGTCGATACCGAGTTCGGCCGCAAGACGCAGATCCACCAGGCGTCGTGTAACTCCGACTTCACGTGCATGACCGGTGACTGCCCTTCGTTCATGGAGATCATTCCCGACGGCGCCTATGCGGGGCCGCAACGGCTGGTTGCCGCGCCGCTGAGCCGTGACGTGCTTCCCGATCCGGCCGGCTCGACCGTCGCGCCGGACGAGTTCAATATCCGCATCACGGGGATCGGCGGCACCGGCATCGTGACTGTGGCGCAGA
This sequence comes from Rhodococcus sp. R1101, assembly GCF_000278445.1. Taxonomy (NCBI): domain Bacteria; kingdom Bacillati; phylum Actinomycetota; class Actinomycetes; order Mycobacteriales; family Nocardiaceae; genus Rhodococcus; species Rhodococcus sp. R1101. The sequence continues at coordinate 27,586 of NZ_AJVB01000005.1, read as the reverse complement.
CCCTGGCTGTTGCCGGATACATGGACAGGTTGACACCACGCAGTCTGGACCAGGTAGGCCTGTCGCAGAAGGCGGGGCCGGTGGTAAGCGACGTGAAGTTCACCCGGGCTACGCGGTCGCTCTCACCCAAGGTCTCGGCGGCGACCTGCGACCTGTATCTGGGGTGCGACGTGCTGGTTGCGGGCAACCCGGACAACTTGGTGGTCGCGGATCCGGAGCGCACCGTCGCGGTGGTGTCCACGGCTGACGTCCCCAGCGGCGCGATGATCCGTGAACCCGAAACAGCGTTCATCGATCACGGCTCCCTCGCCGAAGGGATCGACGCCCGCACGCGTGCGGACCGCAACACGTACATCGACGTTCAACAGCTGTCACTGGACCTGTTCGGCAGCGACCAGTACGCGAACATGATGCTCGTCGGCGTGGCCTACCAGTCGGGTGTGTTGCCACTGTCGGCTGCGTCGATCGAACGGGCGATCGAGATCAACGGCGTCGCGGTGGAGACGAACCTGCAGGCGTTCCGTCGGGGGCGGCAATCGGTCTGCGATCCGGCAGGGCTCGATGACGTTCTCGCGCAGCTGGATCCGGTGAACGAGCAGCGGAAGGCCCCGAGCGCTACCGCGGTGAAGTTGGTGGATTCGACCGGCGTGGCACGCGACACCGAACTGTGGCACACGATTGCTCGCTTCACTGACGACCTGATCGATTACCAGAACGTCGCGTATGCGCGTCGTTATGTCGAGGTGGTAACCCGGGCACATACCGCCGAACGCGACGCCACTCCCGGTGACGACTTCACCACGGCTGTCGCAGAAAACCTGTATCGACTGATGGCCTACAAGGACGAGTACGAGGTGGCCCGCCTTGCGCTCGATGCCACCGAACGCAGCAGGATCGCCGCTGCCTACGGCCCCAAGGTGAAAGTCACCTGGAAGCTGCATCCGCCGATCCTGCGGGCACTGGGAATGAAGAAGAAGATCTCGCTCGGGCCGTGGTTCGCGCCCGCGTATGCAGCTCTGCGCGCGGCGAGAAAAGTGCGCGGCACACGCCTCGACGTGTTCGGCTACACCCAGATGCGCCGGCTGGAGCGGGAGCTGGTCGACCAATACATCGGTGTGGTCGACGAGATCGGCGCCGCGATCTGTACCGACAACCATGCGGTGGCCGTGGAAATCGCCTCGGCACCGGACATGGTGCGCGGCTACGAACATGTCAAGCTGGCCAACGTCGACGAGTACCACACCCGGCTCGCCTCCCTGCGGCACCGGTTCTTCGAAGGAGTTGCATCGTGACACGGGATGCGGGATCGGTCCGGATCCTCCTGGTGGAGCCGTTTCCGGCAGAAGCCGCGGCCGTGTTGTCCGCACGGTTCGACGTGGCGGTACTGTCCGACGGCGCCGCGTCCATCGAAGACACCGACATTGTGGTGTGCTCGTCGCTCGGCACGGTCGATGCGGCACTGATGGACCGGCTGCCGCGGTTGAAGGCCGTGGTGAACCTCGGTGTGGGAGTCGACAAGATCGATACCGGCCACGCCCGGCGCTGCGGCATCGGGGTGAGCAACACTCCGGGTGTGTTGGATGAATGCGTCGCCGACACCGCGGTGGGACTGCTGGTCGACACCGTGCGCCAGTTCTCGGCGGCGGACCGGTTCGTCCGGGCAGGGAGGTGGCCGGAAGGCCCGTTCCCGATGACCCGCAATGTCAGCGGGATGCGCATCGGCATCGTGGGACTCGGCCGGATCGGTCGCGCCGTCGCAACACGACTGTCGGCGTTCGGATGTCTCATCGCGTACCACAATCGCCGGCCCGTGCCCGACGTGGTATATCCGTACGTGGACAGTCTGATCGGGTTGGCGTCGCGATCCGATGCGCTGATCGTTGCCGCGTCCGGCGGCCCGGACAATGCCGGGATGATCGGCCGCGACGTGCTGCAGGCTCTGGGTGCGAACGGTTATCTGGTCAACATCGCCCGTGGACGCCTCGTGGACGAGCAGGCACTCGTCGAACTGCTCAGCACCGGTGGGTTGGCGGGCGCAGGCCTCGACGTGTACGTCGACGAGCCGAACGTGCCGGAAGCGCTGCGCAGTCTCGACAACACCGTGTTGTTGCCGCACGTCGGAAGCGCCACGGAGGAGACGCGCGCCGCGATGGGTGAGCTGTTCTTCGACAATCTTCGACAGTTCGTGGCGGACGGTACGTTGGTCACCCCGGTCGTCGTGCCCCGCGATGGTGCGACCATGCAGCCCGAACCGTCGTCGACCGGTACGTGAGCGATGGATGCACACGTGTCGTATCACCTCTTTGTCACCAGATAGGAATGCCATGTCTGATTACAGGTCTCGGATCGTCACCCAAGGTGTGGAGCGGGCGCTGCACCGCTACCAACTGCGGTCGACCGGCCTCGACGACCAGGCGATCGAGCAGCCGTTCGTCGGTGTCGCTCATACGCTGGGCGAGGTTAGCCCCTGCTCGCAGTCGCTGAAGTCACAGGTCGACGCCGCGAAGCTCGGTATCGAGGTCGGCGGCGGCACAGCGCGGGAGTTCTCCACGATCTCGGTGTCCGACGTCCTCACCCAGAATCACGAGGGCATGCGGTACTCGCTCATGTCGCGGGAAGCCATCGCGGATTCGGTGGAGATCGTGATGCGCGCCCAGCAGTACGATGCCCTCGTCGGCGTGGGGGCGTGCGACAAGACGATCCCGGGCATGCTCATGGCGATGGTGCGGCTGAACGTGCCGAGTCTGTTCCTGCACGGCGGAACGATGCTGCTCGGGTTCGTCGGTGGCAAGCCCACCAACCCCTTGGCGGTCCTCGAAGGCGTCGGAAAGGTCCAGGCGGGTCTGATGAGTGCCGACGAGTTGGAAAACATGGCGCGCGAGATCCAGTCGACCGTCGGCTCCTGTCCCGGCCAGTTCTCGTCCGGCACCGGCGGTGCCTATGCGGAGGTCCTGGGGCTGACCCCGCTGGGGACCACCACCATCCCCGCCGCGTACACCGAGCGCCAGGCGGTGGCGCGCCGCGCCGGTGAGCAGTTGATGGAGAATCTGCGACGAGGCGGCCCGTTGCCGCGCGAGGTGGTGACCCGACGCAGTCTCGAGAACGCGGCTGCGGTGGTGGCCGCCACCGGCGGCACGACGAACGCGGCACTGCACCTGCCCGCCATTGCCCACGAAGCCGGAATCGACTTCCGGATGAAAGATCTGGCAGAGGTCTTCCACCGCACGCCGCACATCGCCGCGCTTACTCCCGGCGGCCCGTACGTGCCACACGACCTGCACCAGGTGGGGGGAGTTCCCGTGGTACTCAAGGCGTTGCTGGACGGCGGCTACCTCCACGGTGACGCATTGGCGTTCGACGGGCGGACGCTCGCCGCCGCGCTCGCTGAGGTGGCAGAACCCGATGGTGACGTGGTGCGCAGCACCGACGACCCGATCCGTGCGTCCGGCGGATTGGTCGTCCTGACCGGAAGTCTCGCCCCGGACGGCGCGGTGATCAAGGTGTCGGCGGCCCCCAGCCTGTCGTTCGAGGGCACTGCCCGGGTCTTCGAGCACGAGCAGGACGCATATCGCGCGGTCCGGCGGCGCGAGTACTCCGAGGGAGATGTCCTCGTTATCCGTAACGAAGGACCCAAGGGGGGTCCGGGCATGCGGGAGATGTTGAGCGTGACGTCGGCAATTGTCGGTCAGGGGATGGGGGAGAAGACGGCGCTGGTAACCGACGGGCGGTTCTCCGGGGGAACCCGCGGGCTGTGTGTCGGTCACGTGTGCCCGGAGGCCGCCGACGGTGGCCCGATCGCGCTAGTCGAGAACGGCGATCGCATTCGTATCGACGCGGTGGCCGGCACGATCGACCTACTTGTCGACGCCGACGAACTGGAGCGTCGTCGACGCGAGCTGACTCCGCGGGTCCGCGAAACGGCCTTGGCCGGTGTGTCCGAGAAGTACGCGCGGCTGGTGGGCTCCGCGGACAGGGGAGCGGTTACTCACAGCGGCAACCTGCATTGGGCGGTCGAAACGCCTGCGGACGAGTGATGCATCGCAGCTTGATCTTCTTGGACAACTGGATTGGAAAGAAGACACCTTCCGACATGGTGACGAAAATGCGCACTGCCCTGAAAAATGTTCCTTACCTGTGGAGCATGTTGGATCTGCGCGTCCCGCCTGCCGACCCCATCGAACGAGTGCTCAACAAGTGCGTGACGATCGAGGACCTCAGGGACGCGGCGCGGGTGCGTGCTCCCCGCCCGGTCTTCGACTTCGTCGACGGGGCCGCCGGCACCGAACGTAGTTCGGCGCGGGCGCTCGAGGCGTTCGATCGGGTGTACAACCACCCTGGGCCCGTCGGCGCCACCGCCGGCATCGATGTCGATCTGTCGGTCGAGGTCTTCGGCAAGCGCCAGGCGATGCCACTCGTCCTCGGCCCTACCGGGTTTACGCGGCTTTCGCACTCAACTGGTGAGCTGGCAGTGGCGAGGGCTGCCGGTGCTGCCGGAATTCCCTACACGTTGTCCACACCGGCCACATATTCCATAGAGGATGTCGCCGGAATCGACCCGCGGCCCGATTTGTGGTTTCAACTGTATGTATTGCGTGACCGTGCACTGACGCTCGACTTGTTGCACCGGGCCGAAATTGCGGGGTACCGCGTTCTGGTGCTCACGGTGGATACACCTGTCGCTGGGGACCGACGTCGTGACAGCCGGAACGGATTCACCATCCCCGCGAAGGTTCGATTCGGGAACATGCTTCGAATGGCGCGACACCCCGGATGGATCAAAGGGGTGGCGACATCGGAGCCGCTCGACCTGGCGTCCTTTCCGTTGGCCGGACAAGGCGATATATGGTCGCGCATGAAAGCGGTCACGGACTCGAATTTCGGGTTCGACGAGATCTCGTGGGTTCGGGAGGTGTGGGACGGGCCTCTCGTCGTCAAGGGGCTACTCGATCCACAGCTCGCGCGCCGGGCGGTTGACCTCGGCGCCGACGGTGTTGTCGTCTCGAACCACGGAGGCCGCCAGCTCGACCGGACCGTCGCGCCTCTCGACGCGCTCGGGCCAGTGCTTGACGCCGTCGGTGCGGACGCCTCGGTGTTTCTCGACGGTGGGGTACGTGAGGGCGCCGATATCGCTGCCGCCGTTGCCTTCGGTGCCACCGCTGTCCTGGTCGGCCGCCCGTACCTGTACGGCCTCATGGCGGCCGGGGAGCGTGGGGTTCAGCACGCGATCGACATTTTCCGTACCGGTCTCGACCACCACCTTCGGCTCCTCGGCGTCGATGCAATGATGAAGTTGGACCAACGCCACGCCTCCTTGGCACCGAGCCCCCTCGGAGACGCGGTATGGTCTCGCTTCGACCCGGCCCCACTTCGGGTTGTCCCGCAGACCCCGTAGACGCAGTAGTTCGGCGATCCCCTGATCTCACAGGATCGCCGACGCCGAAGTCGCCGAAAACACCTACACCGCTCCGGGTTCCCGGCGTTGAGGCGCTGACTTCCCGCTGTCGACGTCAACGCCGAGAGTCCGGTACGAATCGTTCACGCCTTCGCGGCTCGCAGCTCGCCACGGTCGATGTCCCGCTTGAGAATCTTGCCGGTCGACCCCTTGGGGAGTTGCTCGACGAACCGGACGATGCGCGGAATCTTGTATGCGGACAGTTTCTTCCGGGACCACTCGGTGACGTCGGACTCGGTGAGGTCGGAACCGGGCTTGCGGGTGATGACGGCGGCGACCTCCTCGCCGTAGTGATCGTCGGGGACGCCGACCACAGCCGCCTCGACGATGTCGGGATGCTGGTAGAGCACCTCTTCGACCTCGCCCGGGTAGACGTTGTACCCGCCGCGGATGATCAGATCCTTGAGGCGGTCCACGATGCGCAGGTCACCGTCGTCGTCGAACTCACCGAGGTCGCCGGTGCGGAACCAACCGTCCTCGGTCAATACTGCGGCGGTCGCGTCGGGCCGGTTCCAGTAGCCCTTCATGACGGTGTCGCCCTTGATGTAGATCTCTCCGACAGTGCCCGCAGGGCAGGGTGCGCCCTCGGGATCGCGGACCTCGACCTGCAGTCGCGGCACGGCGCTGCCGGTATAACCGATCTTGCCGCCGCGTTCGATGTCGTTGAATGTGCCCGGTGCGGTGGTCTCGGTCAGGCCATAACCTTCGAGAATGGTGCAGCCGAAACGGGCTTCGAACGCGCGCGATCTCGCCCGGTAGGGAAGCACCACCGGACACCGCGACGCGGAGATGGGCGAAGTCGGCGGCGTCGGCGTCCCCGGCGGAGTGCAGCATGGCATTCCACATCGTCGGCACTCCGCACATGACGGTCAGTTCGTCCCGGCGCATCATGTCGATCATGCCGTCGGGAGTGAATCTGCTCAGCAGCGACAGCGAGCCGCCGCTGGTGAACGCGGCCATCATGACCGACGCCTGCCCGAACACGTGGAACAGGGGGAGGCCGGTGCCGACGCGGTCGATGGAGGTACTACCTGCGGCGGCTGCACCGATCTCTCCCGCTGCCAGCAGATTACCGACGGAAAGTGCCGTCGACAGGCGGGGAGCTCGGATGCTGCGGCCCAGTGTTCGGCGTCTACCGACTCATGGTGTCACCCGCACCTGAGGTGTCGGGGCCGGGCGGAAACTCGTGCAGATAGAACGTCGCTCCGTCCTCGATCTCGTCGACGCTGAAACATGCGAGTCGACGCCTCCGCGCTGACTCGAAGGTCTCCGCCTCCGAGTGCAGGACGTACCTGACGATCCGAACCGGGCGGATTTCCTGCGTTGGGCCGAGACAGCGGAACGGCTTCACGGCCGCATCGACAAGGCGTTGTAGGAGCTCGGGGTGCCGGCGGATGCTGCGCGAGCAGGCGGGCACGGGGCCACACCGCCGCAGCGTGGTGGCACGGAGTGGAAGAAGGATCGGGTGCGTTCGGTCGCCTCTCGGCGAAAGGCGCAGCACGGCTCCAGCCGAACGGAACTCCGTGAAGGCAAAGGGTTGAGCCCGGGGGACACGAAACGCACCCGATCCGGTCGGTGCAACGCGACCGTGCCTCCGGCTATTCCCCTCGGGAGTGGTCGTGGACATGACCACGTGAGCTGCACCAGCCAGCGGCTGGACTCAGGACCACATGAATCCGCGTCGTCATAGGTGCGTGCAGTGCGTGCGATGCGTGCACGCATCGCGAGCCACGCATCCACATTTTGCTGATGCCGGGTAGGGCTCGTGATGTCGCAGGTTAGGTGCTCTGGTCCGAGGGCGGTGAGTGGACGCGCCCTCAGATCGCATGGATAACCCCGATTATCCATCAATCGAGTCGGGCAGGGTGGGTCGAGACTGTAGGGATCGGATGGCTCACCGGCGTCGCTGCACCGACGCTGCTGAGGCGTCACTGACGAACGGACGACAACCCACGCACCGGGCACGCTGCGTGGCGCGGCCGGCGGCTTGCTGCGAGTCGTCACGCCGCCGCGGACGGGGCGCCCGACACCGAGGCCGAGGATCGACATCAGGGAACCCGGAGTTGGGCGTACCGGGGCGGAGTGCCTGGGGCGAGTCGACATCAACGAAACCGGGTACATCTGACCGCCGCGCCGGGGTCGGCGGGCCCGCGCATCAGCCGTAGGCGGTAGGGCGAGGATGCATTAGTTTACATAACGACGGTTATCGGTGGTTACCGATGACGAATCGCGCTTCTACGAAATGGAGTCCGGTATTCATCCGCAGCCCCTTCTTTCGCTTCCTGCCAGGACTCGACGATTCGCAACACCGAGGGGCGGTCGACCTTGCTGTTGTGGCGAACATCGGCAGGCAGCGATCCGCTCAGCGTCACAACCGTAGGGTGAGGGACGCCGGCGCGGTCGGCCTGCAGGTTCAGCACGAACTCGTCGACCTCGGCCACCGAATCATCTGGGAGCACGTAGAACAGCTCGTCGCGCGGCTCCGAGTACACCACGGCGCTGATCGACGCCCCCGTCGCCATGTTCCACATCTGTTCCACGGCGTCCGGGTAAAAGTTGTCACCGTCCGGAAGGCGGATCACGTCCTTCTTGCGGCAGACGAACCACAACTGCCCCTTGTCGTCGATGTACCCGAGGTCGGCGGTTCGGTGCCACACGCGTTCGGTCACCACGTCGCGCAGTTTCGCGTGGCCCTCTATGTCGGGGCGGCGGAAGTACGTCCGCGTCACGCGAGTGCCCGTCACGACGATCTCTCCGACCTCCATCGCCGGGAGGCTGGACCGCTCGAGGGAGAAGTCGCTGTCGTCGAATTCGATCGGGACGATTCCGATCGACATCTCGTCCGCGACCGTGCCGAGGGGTATGCCCGCACCCGCGTACGTCCTCGTTTTCGACAAGTGCACGAACTCGGGCGCGTCGATCACCGTGATGGGCATAACCGCCTCGGTGCTGGCGAACGGGATGCGGACGGTGGTGTGAGGAAGCGCCGCCGAGATGCGCTCGATGAGCCGTCCGCTCAGTGCAGACCCCGCCGTGGCCGCGATCTTGATCGGCGGAGCCTTCTCGCCCGACTCCGCAAGAAGGCGGACCAGCCTGTCCCACACCAGTGGCGAGGCGAAAACGTAATCGCAGCCGTGCTTCATCATCTGCCGGTGCACGGATTCGATGGGGATTCTCAGCGGCTGCAGAGTGGCCACGTCGGGCAGCACCGCAGTACGTCCGATGGCAATGGCCACCAGCGCCAGGTGGGGGAACAAGCAGAACTCGGTCCGAACCTCGGTCGCCGCCGAGTAGTACCGAATCTGCGAGGAAAGTTCCCGCGAAGACCACGGGACACCCTTGGGGACACCGGTCGTCCCGCTCGTATAGAGCATGAGAATCGGATCGAGCACATCGCACGTCGTAGACCACTGCGGTTCGGCTTCATCAGCGATCGTGGACGCCGCGATCCCCGTCGGGTCGAAGTGGACCAGTCCGAGAGTGTCATCCAGCTCGCTCGTCGTTACCCATACCGTCGCTTCGAGTTCCTCGATGCACTGGCGCAACGTGGCCTCGGACGAGTTCGGGTCGAGCAGGGCAGGCGTGATGTTCTCGGTGAACGCTCCGAAGCACGCGACAACGAAATCCAGATCGAGTGCGCCTGTCATGACGATGTTGCTTCCGGGGCGCGCGCCGGCGGCGAGCATGCTCCGTCCTGCGGCCGCGGCCCGCGCGAGAAGCTCCTCGAAGGACAGAGACCTCCCCGTCTTCGCCTCGATCATGGCTGTGACATGGGGGCGTGCCCGCGCCGACGCGATCAGCTCATCCAAGAGAACGTTGCCCGTGAAGTGGTTCATTGTGTCCTTCGGTCGGCTACATCTGGAGGCGTCCCTCCAGACGAGCGCTCAGAATAGACCATTCGGTATGATTTACCGCCACTGTCGGAGAAGGGGACGAATTCCTGCGGGTCGGCAGCTCCAGGGCCGTCGACGAGTGTGTACTCGTCGAGCACCACCCGCTCACTCGTGGCGATAGTCTGAGGGTCGCATCGGGCGCCCGTAGCCGAGGTCGACGCGAGCGACGACGGTGCCCTGGTCGAGGAAGCATTGTCGGAACAGGATTCGGTACTGCGTGTCGATGGGGATCGCGACGGGTGCCGACATGTGTTCTCGGCCCCCTCATCGCGTTCGCATGGAACGAGTTCTGCTCCGCCCCTGTATTACTCCACGCTGTACCAACTCAACACTGTCACCCGGTGATTCGTTCCGGCAACCATTCCTTGGGAAGAAATCGGTAGTCACCCTCCCTGGGACAACCGAAGGTACGGATGCCGAGGTTCGACGAACGGCTGTGACTTTTCGAGATGGTTCCGGACCGGTAGAGGGTGATGACGCATGCTCCACCGAGATCGATTGTGCTGCAGACCCACACGGTTCCGCTGACCTCTGTGCGTCGGCCGTGTCGTGCAGTTGCCGGACCGGTTCCGGTCGGTGGGGCGTTCGGTCCGTACCGCCGACGCACGCGCGCACGACTACGACGTAGCCGTAGACCTCTCGGTCCCACCCGGCGTCGTCACGGCCTCCACGGTCATCAGCCGGGTGATCTCTTCGCGGTCGGCTTGCGAGGGCAGCCCCCACCCGTCCCGGTAGCCGTACAGCTCCCGCAGGGTGACGGCGCGTCGATTACCGTCGGCGATCTCGATGTCGTCGACGGTGATGAGGCCGGGATGCGCCACACCCGTCGCCTGCGCGATCTTGAATACGTCGCGGCGGAGGGCTTCGATGTAGTCGGCGACGCGGTCGGCCTTGGTCGGGACGTCGAGTCCTCGGGTGAGCCAACGGTTCTGCGTCGCCACTCCGGTGGGGCACCGGTCGGTATGGCATTTCTGCGCCTGGATGCATCCGATCGAGAACATCGGTTCGCGGGCGACGTTGACCATGTCGCATCCGAGCGCCATCGCCACCACCGCGTTGTCGGGCAGGCCGAGTTTGCCGGCGCCGATGAAGGTGACGTCGTCGGTCAGGCCGGCCTCGGCGAATGTCGCGTAGACCCGCGCGAAGCCGCTGCGGAACGGAAGCGATACGGCGTCGGCGAACACCAAAGGCGCAGCGCCGGTTCCACCTTCGCCGCCGTCGACGGTGACGAAGTCGACTCCGCGGTCGGTCTCGCTCATCTGGCGTGTGAGTTCGTCCCAGAAGGTCGTGTCGCCCACGGCGGACTTGATCCCCACGGGAAGTCCCGTTTCGGCTGCGAGCAGTTCGACCCAATCGAGCAGACCGTCGATGTCGTGGAATTCCGTGTGGCGCGACGGGCTCACGCAGTCCTTGCCGACGGGGATTCCACGGACCTCGGCGATCTCCGGGGTGACCTTGGCTCCGGGTAGCAATCCGCCCAGTCCGGGCTTGGCGCCCTGACTGAGTTTGATCTCCAGGGCACGCACGGGTGCCGATTCGACGACCCGCTTCAATCGTGCGAGGTCGAAGTGTCCGTCCTCGTCGCGGCAACCGAAATAGCCGGTGCCGATCTGGAAGATCAACTCTCCACCGTTGCGGTGGTACGTCGTCAGGCCGCCTTCACCGGTGTTCTGCAGGCATCCGGCCGCCCCGGCACCCCGGTTGAGTGCTTCCACGGCGGCACCGGACAGCGAGCCGAAGCTCATCGCCGAGATGTTGACGAACGACTCGGGACGGAAGGCGCGGGCACGTCCCCGGGCAGCGCCGAGCACCTTCGCGGACGGGATCGACACCTTTTCGCCCCCGTGAGGGGCACTCGACGGCGGCAGGTCCGAGAACGTGCGGTGCTTGATGATCGTGTACCCGTCGGTGTACTCGATGTCGTTGTCGCTGCCGAATCCGAAGGTGTTGGTGACGTTCTTCGACGAAGCGTATATCCACCGGCGCTGATCGCGGTTGAACGGCCGTTCCTCGTTGTTGTTCGTCGTGATGTACTGCCGCAGTTCGGGTCCCAGCGACTCCAGCAGATAGCGGCCGTGCCCGAGAATCGGGAAGTTGCGTAGCAGCGAATGTCGCTTCTGCACAAGATCGTAGGCACCGACAGCGGCCGCCGCAGCGGCCGGGATTCCGAGCATTTTCGACCGTCCCATTTCCCGAGAGTACGTCCGGATGGGGTTGCGCGATGCGGGTCCGGGCGTAATCGCCGACCCGTTTCGGCAGGCAGCGGACCGGGGTACTCCTCGGCAAACCGTGCGTGGGAGAGGTGATCGAATGCTGAACCGTGACCGGCGGGCCGACTACGACGAAGGCGACCTCGAGGTCGGAGACCGGAAGAAGGCCGCAGCGGGTGTCACCGGCGTCGCCGTGGCGGTGAAGCGATCCCTCGAGCAGATGGGACTGATGCGTTCCGCCGAGACACTGCTCGAGTTGAATCAGGCCGAAGGGTTCGACTGCCCGAGCTGCGCATGGCCCGATCCCGACCCCGGTCATCGCAAGATCGCCGAGTTCTGCGAGAACGGTGCCAAGGCCGTCGCTGAGGAGGGCACCACGCGACGCGCCGACCCCGGGTTCTTCGCGCGGTACAGCATCGCGGAACTGGCCGAGCACAGCGAGCTGTGGCTCGGCAAGCAGGGCCGCATCACGCATCCGATGGTCAAGCGGCCCGGCGCCACGCACTACACCCCGATCGAGTGGGACGAGGCCTTCACCCTCATCGGTGAACAGCTGAAGTCGCTGGACAGCCCCGATCAGGCCACCTTCTACACGTCCGGACGGGCATCGAACGAAGCGGCCTTCGTGTACCAGCTGTTCGCGCGGGCGTTCGGGACGAACAACCTGCCCGACTGCTCGAACATGTGCCACGAGTCCACGAGCATCGCGCTGCAGGAGTCGATCGGCATCGGCAAGGCCAGCGTCACGCTCGACGATGTGCACCACGCCGAGCTGATCATCCTGCAGGGACAGAACCCCGGCACCAACCACCCGCGCATGCTCACCGCACTCGAAGAGGCCAAGCAGAACGGCGCGAAGATCCTGACGATCAACCCGCTGCGCGAAGCGGGGCTGGTCAACTTCCGGAACCCGCAGACACCGCGCGGCGTGCTCGGTCGGGGAACGGATCTGTCCGACCTGCATCTGTCGATCAAGGTGAATGGCGACCTCGCGCTGCTGCAGGCGTTCGGGTCGCTGCTCGTCGAATGGGACGCGCTCGACCACGACTTCGTGCAGAGCCACACCCGGGGATTCGACGAATGGGTCGAACACGTCCGGGACATCGACTGGGACGAGGTGGTCGCCGCGACCGGCCTGTCGCGTCAGCAGATCACCGAGGCCGCGCAGATGGTGCGCCGCTCGAAGGCGACGGTCTTCTGCTGGGCCATGGGGATCACTCAGCACCGCAACGCGGTCGCGACCATCAAGGAGATCTGCAACCTCGCGTTCGCGCAGGGCAACATCGGCAAGCGCGGCGCGGGGTTGATGCCGGTGCGTGGTCATTCGAACGTTCAGGGCGACCGCACTATGGGGATCTGGGAACGCGCGCCGCAGAGTTTCCTCGACGCGGTCGAGAAGGAGTTCGGTTTCGATCCTCCTCGTGAGAACGGTTACGACACCGTCGATTCGATCAAGGCGATGCGCGACGGCAAGGTGCGGTTCTTTCTCGGCCTCGGCGGCAACTTCGTGCAGGCGGCGCCGGACACCGGCGTCACCGCCGAGGCGATGTCCGGTATCGACATGACGGTGCACATCTCGACGAAGCCCAATCGTTCCCATCTGGTCTGCGGCAGAACCGCATTGATCTTCCCGACGCTCGGGCGTACCGACAAGGACGTCCAGGCCTCGGGACCTCAGTTCGTGTCGGTCGAGGACACGACGTGCGCCGTCCACGCCTCGCGGGGGCCGCTGAAACCGCCCAGCGAACAGGTGCGTTCGGAGGTCGCGATCATCACGGGCATCGCCGAGGCCACGATCGGCGACCGCTACGGGATCGACTGGAAGGCGATGCGCGACGACTACGCGAACATCCGATCGCGCATCTCCCGCGTCGTCCCGGGTTGTGAGGGGTACGAGGTCAACGTCCGGCGTCCGGGAGGGTTCATCCTGCCGCATCCGCCCCGCGATACCCGAAGCTTCGAGACCGATTCGGGTAAGGCGGAATTCGCCGTTTCGCCGGTGGAGGTGGTTCAGGTCCCGCCGGGGCATCTGCTGCTGCAGACGATGCGCAGTCACGACCAGTTCAACACCACCATCTACGGCCTCAGCGACCGCTACCGCGGGATCGAGGGCGGCCGTCGCGTCGTGTTCATGCACCGGGACGACATCGCCGCACTGGGTTTCGACGACGGAGACTTCGTCGACCTGTTCACACGATGGGACGGCGACGACCGCGAACGGTGCGCCACGAGGTTCCGGATCGTCGAGTACGACCTGCCGCGGGGAAGCGCGGCCGCCTACTATCCGGAGACCAACCCTCTCGTCCCGCTCGATTCGACTGCGCTGAAGAGCAACTGCCCCACCTACAAGTCGATCGTGATCTCCCTGACGCCCGCCGGAAGTCGCGACGACGAGTGCCCGGATGTGCTCGGAACCGCGCCCGTCGGGTCGGACTGGTCGCACAAGACGACCCCGGAGCCGAAGCACCTGTCCTGACCGTCGATCAGGACGCCTTGAATGCGCCTTCGCGCAGCAGGGTCTCGGCCGTCACGAAGGCCGCAGCGCGTCGCCTCACGGTGGGCGGTGCCGGTGGGTTGCCGTTCCACTGGTCGAACAGGGTGCTCAGGCTCAGTGCGATGCGCTCCGGCGACTCCCAGTGGCGCCACGCATCGAAGTCCGTCGTGCGCACGAGCATCCGCGCTGTCTCGAGCGGGCCGAGTCCGGCTCGGTGATGATCGAGGGCGGCGTCGCGCAGCCACAGCCAGTAGTCGCGCAGTGCTCGGATCTCCGCCGCGCCGCAGGTCGGCCCGTGTCCGGGTACGTACACGTCGGCATCCCAGGCGAGCAGACGGTCGAGCGCCGACAACCAGTTGTCGAGCGGGCCGTGCCACAGGATCGGCGTCGAACCGATGAACAGCAGGTCGCCGGTGAAGACCACGCCGGCGTCGGGGACACGGGCGACGAGATCGCCGGCCGTGTGGCACGGCCCGAGCTGCTCGAGTTCGACCACGCGACCACCGATCTCCAGAGACAGCGAGGTCGTGAAAGTGGTGTCGGGCATCCGGGGTGTGCGACGGGGAAAACGGGCGTCGCCGCGGACGCGCGCCATGTAGGCACCTGCCGCGCCGATCGGTCCCGGCAGCCGCCGGATCAGCGAGCCCGTGCCCGCAAGCACCGTGAGGGCGCGCGGTGGAAGATCTTCGCGCATGGCGTCCAGTGCGGCGGCGCTGGTGATGATCCGTGTATCGGATGGCAGCGTGTCGTTGCCCCACCAGTGGTCGCCGTCGCTGTGCGTGTTCACGACATCGGAGATCGGAGCATCGGCGACGAGCGGTGTCTGCACCTCGGCGATACGTCTCGCCCACTCGACATCCCACACCGTATCGACGACCAGCGATGCCGATCCCGGGGAGACGATCAGTCCCGTGTTGGCCTCGCCCCAACCGCCCGGTGTTCGCACGAACGCCCAGACACCGTCCCCGACCTGCTGTAACCCGCTCATATCGTCCTTCCCGCCCGCCACCCTACCGACGTCCGTTTCCCGGATGTTCGGCTCGGGTAGCCCACGGGCAACCGTCCTCGACAGGAGCCGATACGACATGAGACTCAGCACCGTGCTCGCGACCGCCGCTGCTACGACGACCACCGCGCTCGTCGGATCGATCGCCTCCCAGGACACGAACTCCCGGTGGTACCGCAAGCTGCGCAAGCCGGGTTTCCAGCCCCCGGCCGTAGCGTTTCCGATCGTGTGGACCGCGCTGTATGCCGATATCGCAGTGACCTCGGCCGCCGCGATCGACGAGTACACCGAGGCCGACGATGACACGGGCCGCCGCAATTACATCGCTGCGCTCGCCACGAATCTCGTCCTCAACGCGTCGTGGTCGTGGGTGTTCTTCAAGTGGCATCGGCTGATGCCTGCCACTGTGGTGGCCGCACTGCTCGCCGCCAGCACCGCAGATCTGACCCGCCGGACGGCCGCGGCGAATCCGGCTGCGGGTGCCGCGCTGGCTCCGTACTCGGCGTGGACGGCGTTCGCCACGCTGCTGACCGGACGGATCACGCAGCTCAACCGCTGATCCGTGTGGGTCGCGGGTGGTAGATCGCGTTCGTGACATACGCGGCGACGTCGGCGTGGGTCATGTGCCGGGCGGGGGAGAGTAGACGACCTTCCACGGCACATCTCTGCCCGTCGCGGCCGACCACCTGCAGGAGACCGCCGGAAACCTGGAAACGGTATGGGTGATGATGGAGGCATGCTGGAAACACCCGTGGTCATCGGTATCGGATCCATCTGCGTGGGGTTCGTCTTCTTCATGCTCGCCGCGACGGGGACGCGATCACGCTGGGACAAGAAGATCACGATCACGCTGTTCGTGATCGCCCTCGTCTTCATGACGATCATCCCGGTGATCGGCGCGGTGGGGTTCGCGGCCTGACACCCCACGAAGCCACGGCCGAAGTACTCGCACACCGCGGATCACCGTGGGAGTATCCACCGCAGGAAACCGAACAGGGGAGGTCCCGGTGGGCGGCGTCAGCGGTGAATTGAAAGACGAACTGGCGAAGCGTCTTTCGTCGGTTCTCGGCGGTACGTGGACGCTGCGGCGCATCGAGCGGCTCACCGGGGGTGCGAGCCGGGAGACGTGGGCGTTCACCGCGGCGTCGGACACCGGCACCGTCCGGGAGTTGATCCTGCGCCGCGATCCGCCGGGTCGCGAGGACACCCACCGGATCGCGATGGAAGCGGCGTCGTTCGACGAAGCGGCGCGCGTCGGGGTGCCCGTGCCCGACATCATCGACCGCAGTGGCGACGAGCCGCGCCCCGGAATCGGCGCCTATCTCGTGATGTCACGGGTGCCCGGTGAGGCGCTCCCGCAGAAATTGTTGCGCGACGAGAATCTGGCCGACGTCCGGGCCACGCTGCCCTACGAACTCGGGCGCATCCTGGCGAAGATCCACCGCATGGACATCGGGGCCGTACCGAACCTCCCCGAGTACGACCCGCTGACCTTCCTGCTCGACGAGTACGTCGCCACCGGAGCGCCCGTGCCGGCACTCGAGGCGGCGTTCGCCTGGCTGACCGGCAATCGCCCAGCGGCAACCGGAAAGACATTCGTCCACGGCGACTTCCGCAACGGCAATCTGCTCGTCGACCCGGACGGGGTGCACGGGGTGCTCGACTGGGAACTGGCGCACGTCGGTGATCCGATGGAGGACCTCGGGTGGCTGTGCACCAGGACGTGGCGTTTCGGGTCACCCCACCCTGTCGGCGGGTTCGGGTCCCGCGACGACCTGTTCCGCGGTTACGCCGACGAATCGGGACAGAACCCCGATCTCGACGTCGTTCGGTGGTGGGAGGTCTACGGATCGCTGCGATGGGCGGTGGTCTGCCGGATGCAGGCCGCCGCGGCGTCGTCGGGAGGCGACAACACCCTCGAACTTCTGGCCATCGGTCGCCGCGTCGCCGAGTGCGAACACGATCTGCTGGATCTGCTCGGCGTTCCTCCCTACGACGACGCGGAAACCGCTCCCGTTGCGGATCTCCTCGGGACGCCGCTTGTGGAGGAGTTGCTCGACGCCGTCCGGGAGTTCGTGCTGGAAGTCGGGTCGGGTGCCGACGCGAAGACCCGGTACCGCAGCAGGGTCGCGGCGCACGTACTCGGCATCGCCGCGCGGGAGGCCGCCATCGCGCCGGCGGTGCGGGAGACCTACCGGGTGCGGCTCGCCGGTCTCGGCTACCGCTCGGAGACCGAACTCGCCCTGGGAGTGCGGGCAGGACGAGATCACCTCGACGACCCGCAGGTCGCCGAGGTGATCAGGGGGTTCGCCGCGAACCGGCTGAAGGTTGCGAACCCGAAATATCGATGACGGATCAGTGCGTGCCGGCGGCCTCCGCGCCGATGCCGGTCTCCGCGCGTACGAGCATCTCGGCGAACTTCTCGTCCTCGAGGCGGCCACGTCCCCGACGCTTCTCGCCGACGATCGAACCGATCACGCAGGCGGCGATGCCGAGCGGCATGGTGACGATCACCGGAAGCTGGATGGTCAGGGGAGCGGGACCGCTGCCCATCCACAGTGCTTCGGTGAACATGAGGCTCATGATCGTCGAGACGAGGCCGGTGAGCACACCCCACACCGCGCCGGTGGCATTGAACCGCCGCCAGTTCAGGCTCAGCACGAGGGCGGGCAGGTGCGCGCTGCCGGCCACCATGAACGCCATGCCCATGAAGAAGGTGATGTTGGTGTCGTCACCGATGAGCATGGCCAGGCCGATCGCGATGACGCTGAAGGTCACCGCTCCGTAGCGGGCGATGCGGGCCTGAGCGTCGTCCTCTCGGGCCTGGTCGTCCGCATCGAGGTGCTCGATCGGTTCCTTCCGGGTGAGGGCGGGCCACACGTCGCGGGCGAAGGTGCCCGCCGCGGAGATCACGACACCGGCGACGACCGCGACGATGGACGCGAATGCCACGGCCGCGACCAGCGCCAGGGCCACCGATCCACCGACGGTGCCCACGCCACCACCGAGTTCGGTGACGAGGACCGGTGCGGCGAGATTCCCGCCCGGGCCGACGAGGTCCGTTCCGTCCGGGCCGAGCAGTGCCGCGGCGCCGAAGCCCATCACGATGACGACCAGGTAGAACAGGCTGCACAGTGCGACGGTCCAACCTAGCGAACGACGTGCCGTGGTGGCCTCGGGAACGGTGAAGAACCGGATGAGGATGTGTGCCATGCCTGCGGTGCCCAGGGCGAATGCGAGAGCGTAGGAGACGAGGTTGATCGCGCTCGTCTGCCCGAAGATCAGACCGGGTGACAGGATCGCGTCACCTGCCACGGCGTTGTCTGTGGCTGCATCGAGGACCTTCGGGAAGGCGAAGCCGAACTGCGCCAGAATGCCGAAGCACACGATGATCGCGAGCACCGACAGGATCGTCGACTTGATGACCTGCACCCAGGTGGTGGCAAGCATGCCGCCGACGAAGACGTAGACGCCCATGAGCGATCCGGCGACGACCACCGACAGCCAGAACGGGATGCCGGAGACGGATTCGAGGAGCACGCCCGCGGCGACGAGCTGGGCGAGCAGCACGAAGGTGCCGGTGGCGATGGTGCTCAGCGCGACCGCGACCCGCACATTGCGGGAGTCGGTCCGGAAGACGAGGACGTCGGCGAGGGTGTACTTGCCGAGATTGCGCATCTTCTCCGCGAGGAGGAACAGGACCGGCAGGAACGAGATGACGGATGTGAACAGGATGACCGTTCCGTCGACGCCCTTCGAGAAGATCAGGCCGGTGGTGCCGAGGAAGCTGCCGGCGGAGATGAACTCGCCGGCGATGGCGAATCCGTTCTGCCAGCTCGAGATCGAGCGACCGGCGGCGAAGAAGCCGTCGGCGCTCTTTGCTCGTCGGGACGCAGCGAAGGTCACCCACAGGGTCAGCGAGATGACGGCGCTGCAGATCGCGATGGCGAGATAGTCGGCGTCGCCGCTCATGATTCGATCTCCTCGGATGCGGGACGGTTCTGCTCGACGGCCGCGACGGCGTCGTCGACGGCGGGTCCGATATAGGTGCGGGAGAGGCGGAAGTACGCCCAGACCAGCATCCAGGTGCCTGCGAACTGTGAGAACACGACCCACAGCGACAGCGGGATGCCGAAGACGAAATTGGTTCCCAGTCGATCGGGGAACCCGATGAACGCGATCAGGAAGGTCGCGAACAGCACGACGGTGATACCGCCGAGGGTGTTCGTGACCCGACTGCGGCGGCGACGCAGTTCCGCGACTTCGGGAAGGTGGAGCATCCTCGTCCAGACGAGCTCGTCCTTCGGGGATGTCGCGTTGTCGCCGGCGACGGTGTCGGTCATGCCCGCACCGCCGCACCGCGGGCGCTGTCGAGCGCGAAGAGGTTCTCGTCCCAGCCGGCCTCGAGCGGGCCGAAGAAGTGGAAACGCACCTGCTTGACCTCGTAGAGCCAGCGACCGCCGATCTTGACGAGCCGATCGTTGTAGCGCCCGGCTGCGATGGCCGGGGCGCCGTCGGTGACGCACGGCTGCCACAGGAACGAACGCACCGTGGCGCGGTCACCGTCGAGGTCGATCTCGAGGTTCGTGATGAAGTGCCAGAAGGAGGTCAGGCCGCCGTCGGCGAGTCCTGCGAAGAAGGAGCGCATCTCCGCCTTGCCCCGGGGATGGGACAGGCCGTCGAATTCGCCGTCGTCGGTGAACAGATCCATCAGGGCATCCCAGTTGCCGTCGTCGAGGTGGCGGCAGTACTGCGCGTCGAGCCGGCGGATCGCCTCGAGGTCTTCGAGACGGGTGATGCGTTCGAGAAGGGAGGGTTCGAGCTGGGGGTTGGACACAGAAGATCCTCCGAAGTCCGCTATTAACGACCGTTCATGTGAGCTGGACCATAACAAGTGCGAAGATCCGCGTCAACGAGAAGGTTGTTGCTGGTCGGCGCCCCTCGTGCTTACTGTGCAGGGATGAACAGCCGGTCGAACGGTACGTCCTCGTCCATTCGCGAACGGATTCTCGAGACCGCACTCGACGAGTTCTACGAGTGTGGCTTTCACGGCGCGACGATGCGCAACATCGCCAACTCCGCAGGTTGCAGCGCTGCCAACGTCTACAACCATTTCGAGAACAAGTCGGAGCTGCTCGTGGAGATTCTGCGTCGCGCGAGCGACGAGCAGTTCACGGCGACCCGCAACGCTCTGCGGAAGGTCGGCGACGATCCCGCCGAGCGGTGGCGCGCGGCCGTGGCCGCCCATGCGCTGTACACCGCGCGGAATCCGCGCGCGTGCCTGGTGGCGAACTCCGAGCTGCGCTATCTCGGCCGACTCGACCGCACGCGCGTGGTCGGTTCCCGCGACGCGCAGGAACAGTTGTTCGTCGATATCGCAGAAGACGGTGTGTCCCAGGGGATCTTCTCCCTCGAGCGGGTGCATCAGGGCGTCACCGCGGTGCTGACGATGTGCGCCGGCATCCCCCTGTGGTTCCGGGAGGACGGTCCGCTCACGGCCCAGGAGGTCGCCGACGACTTCGCCGGATACGCACTCAATCTGGTCGGATATTCGCGCTGAGCCGTTGACGGGCTCTGGGTGCCGTGCTGTACTGGGGTGAACAAGCGTTAATGACCTACTCCGGTCCATCGAAGGAGTGCACCCCCCATGACCCACCGCCCCTCGCAGCCGCGTACCGATTCGCCGCGCTATCTCACCGAGGAACGACTCGCGGTCCGCGACCTCGCCCGCGACTTCGCGATGACGAAGGTGCTGCCCGTCGCCAACGAGCTCGACCCCGTCCAGGGCACGATCCCCGACTCCCTCAAGAAGGAGATGGCCGAGATCGGCTTCTTCGGGATCATGATCCCCGAGGAACACGGCGGTCTCGGCCTCGGCGTGTTCGAGTACTGCCTCGTCGCCGAGGAACTCTCGCGGGCCTGGATGAGCGTCTCGGGTCTGCTCGCCCGCGGCAACGGCATGGGCGGCGGCTTCACGCCCGAACAGGAGGCGGCGCTGCTGCCCAAGGTTGCGCGCGGTGAGTATCTCGGTGCGTACGCGCTGTCGGAGGCGGAGGCCGGATCCGACGTCGCCAACATCTCGTGCCGCGCCGTGCGCGACGGCGACGACTGGGTCGTCAACGGCACCAAGATGTGGTGCACCTATGCCGACGAGGCCGACTATCTCGTGCTCTTCGCCCGCACCGATCCGAACAAGGATCCGGCCAAGCCGCACCGCGGGATCAGCGCCTTCCTCGTCGAGAAGGAACGCGGCGTGTTCCCCGAGGGCATCTCGGGCACGAAGGTCCGCAAGATCGGCTACTTCGGCTGGAGCACCTGGGAGCTGTCGTTCGACAACTTCCGCCTCCCGGCCGACACGATGCTCGGCGAGGAGGGCAAGGGCTTCTATCTCGCCGTCTCCGGCCTCGAAGTGGGCCGTGCCCACACCGCCGCCCGCGCCATCGGTCTCGCCCGCGCCGCGCTCGAGGATTCCATCGAGTACGTGCACACGCGGCGGCAGTTCGGCCGTCCCATCGGCGACTTCCAGCACCTGCGGTTCAAGATCGCGAAGATGGCCGCCGACATCGAGGCCGCGCGCCAGCTGATGTACTCGGTGGCCACCGACATCGACACCGGCCGCCGGTGTTCGCTCGAGGCGTCGATGTGCAAACTCGTCGCCACCGAGATGGCCGAGCAGGTCACCAGCGAAGCCGTGCAGATCCACGGCGGTGCCGGTTACACCACCGACTTCCAGGTCGAGCGCCACTGGCGCGACGCGCGTCTGACGAAGATCTTCGAGGGCACCAGCGAGATCCAGATGCGGATCATCTCCGACGAACTCCTGGGAAGGCCCGAATCGGCATGAACGCACACACCACCGCCCGACCGCTCACCGTGGGCGACCGGGTCGCCTCCGAACCTCGTGCCGTGGCCGACGTCCTGACCGCCGCCGGTTCCGTCGCGCCCGCCGGCTCGCCCGTCCTCGGTGCCCTCACCGTCGCGTCGCTCGTCCCACCCGTGCCGGGTGGCGTTCCGTCCGGATTCAACTGGCACGCACATGATCCGGTCTCCGCATCGGACGTCGTCTCGGCGGACGCCGTGCTCACCCGCGTGTCCGGCCGGACGGTACGCCGCTTCGTCCGGCTCGTGGACGCCACCGGTACGGTGCGCGAATCCGGAACCGAGACCTGGTCCTTCGGCGACGAACTGCCGACGGTTCCCGAGTTGGACTTCTGCACCCCCGCCTGGGGCGGTTTGCTGGCCGAGAGTCTCTCCGAGGATCGGGAATTCACCTCGGCGCTGTCCACCTGGGACGGCACCGTCGGGTTGCGTAGCGGCGATACCGAACTGCACCTGCGCATCTACAAGGGCCGCATCGTCGACGTCACCCGGCGCACCCCGCACGGCGCGACGTTCACCTTCGTCGCACCCGACCACGCCTGGACCGGCCTCGTCCTGTCCGAGGAGAACGACTTCATGCGCCGCGCCATCCGTGGTGAGTTCTCGTCCACCGGAGACGGATACGAGTACCTGCGCCTGACCAAGCCGCTCAACACGATCATCGGGCACGCCCGTGCCCTCGCCCGGAAGGCCCGCTCATGATCGAGGCCCGCTACCTGGAGATCGGCGGAGCGCTCGGCTTCGTCGAGATCGTCACGCCCGACGCGTATTCCGGCAACGGGGTCGACGCGACGGAACTGCCCACGGTCCTGTGCCTCCACACCGCCGGCCAGAGCGGGGTGCAGTGGCGTCATGTCGCTCGCGCGCTCGCCGAGCGCGGTTACCGCGTCGTGGTACCCGATCTGCCCGGGCACGGCCGCTCCGAACCCGCCCCCGGTGGTCCCGTCACGAGTCTCGTCGCCTACGGCGACTGGCTGTGCGCGATGCTCGACGCGCTCGGCATCGACCGGCCGTTCGTCATGGGCTGCTCGATCGGCGGCAAGCTCACCCTCGAGCTCGCGACCCGCCCGGACCGCCCGCTGTCCGGTGCCGTGGCCATGGAAGCCGAGGCCGGCCCGGGGCGTGTCAACGTCGCCGGATTGCGCCGCGAACTCGAGGACGTCGCCGGTCCGTCGCGTTCCGAACGCACCTATCTGGGAACTCTTGCATCCGTGGGCCGCTCGGTCCCGGAATCGAAGGCGCACACGATCGCGCTCATGCACAAGCGGGAAGATCCGGAGATCTCGTCGTCGGATCTCATCGGGTGGGGAACCCACGATGTGCGCGACCGGCTCGACCAGGTGGCCGCACCGATCCACCTCGTCGCCGGTGCCGACGACCCGTGGATCGACCCCGATGCTGTGGCGCAGGCCGCGGACGCGATCAACGACGCTCTTCCCGGACGGGCCCGCTTCACGGCACTGGCCGGCATCGGGCACTATCCGATGGAGGAGATCGACGACTTCGCCGCACTCGCCGACACCTGGATCGGTGAGCTGTGCCGGGCCGGCATCCCCGAGGAGGCAGCGCTGTGACCACCACCCGACTCGACACCCTGCCTGCCCTGCTCGACGGGCTCGTCGCCGCGAATCCGGACGCACCGATCGTCTACGACATCGTCGACGACGCGGCGGTGGCCCGCAGTCGCGGAGAGTTCCGCGACCGCGTCGCAGCCGTGCGAGGCGAACTCGAGCAGATCGGCCTGAGCGCCGGTCGATGCGTCGCCGTGATGCTGCCGAACTGGTCCGATGCACTCGTGTGGCAGTTCGCGGCCTCTGTGCTCGGTGCGCACGTCATCGGCGTGAACACCCGTTACAACACCCGCGAGGTCGCCCATATCCTCACTGCGGCGCGACCTGCCGTCGTCGCGGTGCCGGCCGCCTTCCACGGACTCGACCTGTTCGGCCGGCTCACGGAGGCCGCGGAGTCCGTGTCCGAGGTGGCCACCCCGGTGGTCGCTGTGGTGCCCGGACCGGCGAACGCGTCGGCGTCCCCGGCCGATTTCGACCTCGGTGGAGGGGCCTGGATCGCGGGTAGCGGCGACACCCGTGGTGCGAGGGCGCCCGAGACGCCCGACACCGCGACGCTCACCCCGGCGGGCGTCGACGACGATCCCGAGGACCGGATCGCAGTGGCGTTCACGACGTCGGGTTCCACCGGCGTGCCCAAGCTGGCCGCGCACCGCGACAGCGCGATCGTCCGCCACGGTCGCGCCGACGCCGCGGTCATGAAGGTCACCGACGGTGATGTCGCGCTGTGCGTGCTTCCCGTCTCGGGGGTATTCGGTTTCAGCACCGCGATGGCTGCCCTCGCCGGTGGTGGAGCACTGCTCATGGAGACCGTCTTCGACCCGGCGGCCGTGCTGCGCCGCATGCGGGAGGTGAAGGTCACCCATGCGGTGGGCGCCGACGACCTGTTCGGCCGCCTCTACGACGCCTGGCACGAGGGTGAACGCATCGACCTGTCGTCGCTGCGCTGGGTGGGCATCGCCGACTTCCTCGGCCGCTCCCACGAGATCGCCCGGTGGCTGCGCGACGAGTTCGGCACCCACACCTCCGGTGTGTTCGGTTCGTCGGAAGTGTTCGCTCTCGCGATGCTGTGGAACGCCGACGACCCGGAGTCGGTGCGGTGGAACGGTGGCGGTCGCGCGGTCGACACCGCGATCGAACTGCGGGTCGCCGATCCGTACGACGACCGGGTCCTGCCGGCCGGAGAACAAGGCGAGTTGCAGTTCCGCGGTCCGAACGTCGTCGACGCTTATCTCGGCAACCCCGACGCTGCGGCGCGCGCGTTCACCGCGGACGGATGGTTCCGCAGCGGCGACCTCGCGGTCGATCTCGGTGACGGAGGTTATCGCTACGTCTGCCGGATGGGCGACGTGCTGCGCCTGCGTGGCTTCCTCGTCGACCCCGCCGAAATCGAGGTGCGGCTGGCCGAACACCCGGGCGTGGGTACCGCCAAGGTCGTCGGTCTGACCGGTGAGGGCGGCTACACGGAGGCGGTCGGCTTCGTCGTGCCGACACCCGATGCTCCGGCCGGCACCACCGCCGACGCATTGAAGGCGTGGTGCCGCGAGACCCTCGCAGCGTTCAAGGTGCCCACGGCGATCCACATCATCGAGCGGATGCCCACGACGGTCGGCGGTAACGGTTCCAAGATCCGTGCCGTCGAGCTGCGCGAATGGGCCCGGGAGTGGGCCGGTAGCGAGCGCGACTTCCGAAGCGTCTGAACGACCCCCGTGCCGGTACGGGGTGGATCCGGGCCGACGGAGGCGAGCGATCAGCTGTCCGAGCTCCCCGGCGTCCGGTAGCTCGCCTCGCGCCGCGCGGCCTCGTCGACCTGTTCGGGCGTGAGCAGGGCGATCGGCGTGGACCGCGCCGCACCGGATGCGATGGTGCGGAGTTCGAGTGTCGCGGCCGCGATCTCGTCGGGCACTTCGCCGAGCACGTACAGGTCGTGGCCGCCGAGTGCGAAGTGCACCGAATCGACCGTCCCACCCACGCTTTCGACCATCCGGACGATGGCGTCGCGCCGGGACGTGCCACCGTCCGTGAGCAGACCGCGGGCGCCGTCCGCGGTGTAGTTCACCTGCCAGAGATATCGCGGCATGATCGTCTCCTTCTCGGGGATGTCGACCTCCATGGTCGGTCCACCTCGCGTCGTCGCGGACGGTTTCGCCGGTAATCGAGGCATAGTCTCGATACGGAAGATCGCATCCGCCGCATCGAAAGGGAGTGCCGTGCCGAAACGACCGATGCCCGAGGCCGTCGCAGAATTCCTCACGCAGCCCAACTACGCCACGATCAGTTCCCTGCGCCCGGACGGGCAGCCCGTCTCCGTTCCGACCTGGTACGTCTTCGAGAACGGCCGCATCCTCGTCAACATGGACTCCGGGCGCAAGCGCCTCGAATACCTGCGGAACGATCCCCGGGTCAGTGTGTCGGCGATGGATCCGCAGGACTGGGTCACGCATGTGAGCATCCAGGGACGGGTCGTCGAACTCGCCGACGATCCGTCCCTGGAGGACATCGACCGGATCGCTCGTCACTACACGGGCGAGCCGTACCACGCGCGGGACGGCAAGCGCGTGAACGCGTGGATCGAGATCGATCGCTGGCACGCATGGGGTCGTCTGCGCGATGCCTGAGGCGGGACGGCGGAAGGCCGGTGGTCAGAGGACGCCGGCCTTCTTCGCGACGCTGCGCACCTGGAACGCCAGGATGATGAGCAGCACGCCGAACAGGATCGCGTAGATGCCGAGCAGAACGATCAGACTCAGGATGCCCTCGCCGGGGAAGATCAGGAGCACGATGCCGAACAGAACCGCGAGGACGCCCGCGAGTACCGACCACACCCATCCGGAGCCGGGGACCTTCCGGAAGCGGATCCCGCCGACGATGCCGGTGATGCCGAACAGGATGGCGTAGAACGCGATGATGTACAGCAGTGCGAGTGCGGTGATGCCGGGCCAGAACAGCGCGACGAGACCGGCGAGGACGGAGACGACGCCCATGGCGAGCCACCAGCCCCAGCCCTCGGGCTTGTCGCGGATCGACTGGACGACCAGCACGATGCCGTCGATGATGGCGTAGGCCGCGAAGACGACCACCAGAGCCCAGACGGTGATGCCGGGCCAGACGAGTGCGACGACACCGAAGAGAACGGCGAGGATGCCGCGCAGCAGCACCACCCACCAGATCTGCTTCAGCAGTGATCGGAACGGATCGTTGGAAGAAACCGAGCTCGTGGACATGACGGCTCCTGGCGTGTGATGTGATCTTGTAGCCCAGAGGATAAGCGCGGTTGTGGTGCTGCGCGTGCCGAATCGAACCCGAGGTTACGCTCGGGAACGTGGCCGGGGTGAGGATCGGGATATCGGGATGGCGCTATCCGGGCTGGCGCGGAGACTTCTACCCGGAAGGGCTCGTCCAGCGCCGCGAACTCGAATACGCCGCCCACCGGTTCGGATCGATCGAGATCAACGGCTCCTTCTACTCGCTGCAGCGCCCGAGCAGTTATCTCGCGTGGCGGGACGCCGCACCGGACGACTTCGTCTTCGCCGTCAAGGGCGGGCGGTTCGTCACCCACATGAAACGGCTCTCGGGTGTCGACGACGCACTCGCGAACTTCTTCGCCTCCGGTGTGCTCGCGCTCGGCCCGAAACTCGGACCGGTGCTGTGGCAGCTCCCGCCGACCCTCGGTTTCGAGGAGGACAGGCTCGCGGAGTTCTTCGCCCGGTTGCCGCGGACCACGACGGCCGCGGCCGAACTCGCCCGTCGCCACACCGACAAGCTTGCCGACGACCGGGTGTGGGTGGAGGTGGACGCCGAGCGTCCGCTGCGTCATGCCGTCGAGGTGCGGCACCCCGACCTCGCGAGCCCGGAGGCCGTGGAGTTGCTGCGTACGCACGACATCGGGCTCGTCGTCGCCGACACGGCCGGAAAGTTCCCGTTCCTCACCGACGTCACGAGCGATTTCGTCTATGTGCGGATGCACGGCGACAAGGAGTTGTACGCGAGCGGGTACACCGCCGAGGTTCTCGACGTGTGGGCCGAGCGGATCCGCGGGTGGCTGGGCGACGGCAGGGACGTCTACGTCTACTTCGACAACGAC
>NZ_AJVB01000004.1:0-42424 GCF_000278445.1 Rhodococcus sp. R1101 | reverse complement strand
GGTCCGATCTTCATGGGCCACCCCACCGTTTCGTACGGCACCGCCTTCGTCACCACAATCGGAATCCTGTCCGCACTGCGCGCGCGCAAGTTCAACGGCACCGGTCAGAAACTCGACACCTCGCTCCTCGACGGCATGCTCGCGATCTCGTCGATGAACTGGTGGTGGAACGAGAAGGACATCTCGTACCTCGCCCGCAGCGGCAACCAGAAGGGCTTCGGCAGTAAGCGCCTCATCACCGACCCCTTCGAATGCGCCGACGGCAAGTGGCTGATTCCGCACACCGGAGGCCCCGGGGCCTACAAGCGCATGATGGACCTCCTCGGTTTCGGTGAGCAGACCCGGACGGTCGACGGCCCTGAGATGGCCGTGCCACTCGACGACGTCGAACTCGACATCGCGCGCAACAAGGTGCCGCAGGCGTTCAAGCAGCGCAATCGCGACGAGTGGCTCGAACTGCTGCACGCGGCCGACATCGCCGCGCTGCCTCTCAACCGTCCCGAGGACGTCTTCGAGGACGATCAGGTGCAGCATGCCGGTGTGGCCATCGAACTGCCCGACGACGAACACGGCACGATCCGGCAGATCGGCCCCGTGATCCGCTTCGAGAAGTCGGCACCGGCCGTTCCGGCACCCGCACCGAAGGTCGGTGAACACAACGCGCGCATAAGTGAGATCACCCGTTCGCAGCTGTGGGCACCGAGGCCCGAGCGCGACGAGACGGTGACCACCCCTCTGCAAGGCGTGCGGATCCTCGACTTCAGTTCGTACTTCGCCACCGGATTCGGCGCCCGGTTGCTGTCGGATCTCGGTGCCGAGGTCGTCAAGGTCGAGCCACTGATCGGCGACCAGATGCGTCCTCTCGGAGACCTTTTCGAGGGTGCGAACCGTGGAAAGCGCAACATCGCTCTCGACCTGCGCAGCCCCGAAGGCCAGGAGATCGCCCACCGGCTGGTGGCGGGCGCGGATGTCGTCATGCACAACTACCGTCCGGGTAAGGCCGAAAAGATCGGCCTCGGCTACGAGCAGCTGAAGCAGATCAATCCCGATCTGATCTACGCATACCTGCCCGGATTCGGCTCCACGGGGCCGAAATCCGGACTGAAGTCGTTTGCCCCGCTGGTCTCCGGCATGGTCGGACTGAACTTCGAAGGCGCCGGCAAGGGCAATGCGCCGATCCGCCGGGTCATCGGCAATGAGGATCTGTACAACGGATTTCTCGGCGCCGTCACCGTACTGCTGGCGCTGCACCATCGGCTCAACACGGGTCAGCCCCAGTACGTCGAGAGCCCGCAACTGCATTCGAGTCTGTTCGTTGTCGGGGAGCACTCCGCCACGCTCGACGGACGCGCCGTTCCCGCACATGAACTGGATGCCGAGCAGACCGGCTGGTCGCCGCTCTACCGTCTCTACCGCACCTCCGACGGCTGGATCGCCATCGCGGTCTTCGGAGACGCCGCGTTCACCCGTCTCGCGGAGGCCTTCGGACACTCGACTCTGACGACCGACGCGCGTTTCGGCACGGAGGCCGGTCGCACCGCCCATGCGGACGACCTCGCGGCGATTCTGTCGTCGGTGTTCGCCGAACTCGACAGCGCCGCCGCATTCAAATTGCTCGACGAGAGCGATGTACCCGCAGAGATCCCGCTCGACTACCCGATCATGCCGGAGCTGCTGTGGGAGGAATGGGCTCTCGAATCGGGCCGCGTCGTCGAACATCATCACGCCGAGTACGGCTGGTGCAGGGAGGTCGGCATGGTTATGCACCTGTCCGACACCCCCGGCCGTTTCAAGGGCGGTAGCCCCGCCCTCGGTGAACACTCCGCCCGAATCCTGGCCGAACTCGGGTACAGCCCCGAGGAGGTCGACGCACTCATGGCGTCCGTGTGTGCGCTGCCCACGGCCGCAGCGAAGGAAGACTGATCATGGACATCACCTATCCGAAGGAAGCCGAGGAGTATCGGACATCCCTCCGGGCACTCCTCGAGTCGAACCTCCCGGACGATTGGAAGGGAATCGGATCGCTTCCCGACGCCGAACAGGAGGAGTTTCTCCGCTCGTGGCGAAAGGTGCTCTACGACAACGATCTCCTCGCAGTCTCGCTGCCCCGTGAATACGGTGGTGGTGGGCTCTCCGATCTCGAGCAGGTCGTGCTCAACGAGGAACTGATGCGTCTCGGCGTGCCCGAGGGCACGGAGAACGACACGCTCGGTATCAAGCTGCTGTGCAACACCCTGGCCGTTCTGGGCACCGAGGAACAGAAGGCATACTTCATCCCTCGCACCCTGACCGGGGAGATCGTCTGGTGCCAGGGGTACTCCGAACCCGAAGCCGGCTCGGATCTCGCCGGCATGCGCACGCGCGCCGTGCTCGACGGTGACGAGTGGGTCATCAACGGCCAGAAGACGTGGACATCCGCCGGCAGCAACGCCAACTGGATCTTCGCGATCTGCCGTACCGACCCCACCGTCGCAAAGCACAAGGGACTGTCGTTCCTGCTCGTTCCGATGGATCAGCCCGGCGTCGAAGTCCGCCCGATTCTCAATGCTGCGGGTTACACCGCCTTCAACGAGGTGTTCTTCACCGATGCACGTACCGCTGCTGAGAACGTCCTCGGTGAGGTGAACGGTGGATGGCACACGGCCAACACGCTTCTCGGATTCGAGCGGGGCGTGCGGGCGACGACCGACGCTGTGCGTTTCGGTCGCGAGGTGGACCGCCTGATCGAACTTGCGCGCGAGCGCGGATTGACGGACGACCCGCACATCCGCAGCGAACTCGCCTGGTGCTGGCAGCGTGTGCAGACGATGCGCTTCCGGGGATACCGGGCGCTGACGAAACTTCTCGAAGGGGGCCGGCCCGGTACCGATGGTTCGTTCTCGAAGATCTACTGGGCGGAATTCTTCCAGCGTTACACCGAGATCGGACTCGAGATCCTCGGACTCGAGGCGTTGACCCCCGAGGGGCAGGGCAACAACGGCATTCTCGTGACCCCACAACCCGGCACCGAGAACTCATCGCGTTGCTGGGACGACATCGCCCTCTACGCGCGCGCAGCCACGATCTACGGCGGCAGCTCCCAGATCCAGCGCAACATCATCGGTGAACAGTTGCTGGGACTTCCCCGGGAACCACGGCTCGACAGTGGGCCGTTCCAGGACATCGGGCGTCGCAAGAGCGCCTGACCTCAGCTCTCGCCGCCAGGCGGCAGAACGGAACCAACGTGTACTTCGAATTCGACGAGGATCAAGAGGAATTCCGGGCGTCGTTGCGACGGCTCCTGGCCGAACGCGCACCGATGACCCGGGTCCGGGAGATCGCTTCGGTCCGCGGATACGACGAGGCGACATGGCAGTTGCTCACCCGCGACATGGGAGTTCCCGGACTCCACATCTCCGAAGACCTCGGAGGAGGCGGCTTCAGCTTCCTCGAAACAGCCTTGGTGGCACAGGAACTGGGGCGCGCACTGACGCCGGTTCCGTTCGTCACGGTGGTCGGAGCCATGGAGGCGATCTGCAGGCTCGGATCGGCCGAGCAACGCGAGCGGCTCGTTCCGTGCCTGGCGAACGGGAGCGTCATCGGCGCCCTGGCCCTGCCCGGCAACCGGGAACTCGAGGCCGATGCCGCGACAGTGCGTGCATCGGGCGACGGTAGCGCCGTGCGGCTCACCGGCCGGCTCGACTACGTGGCGTTCGGTCACATCGCCGACCTGCTCGTGGTGCCTGCGCTCGGTCCCGATGGGGATGCCGTCGGGCTGTACGTGGTCGAGTCGTCCGCGGCCGGTGTGGAGGTCGAGGTGCGCGAGTCGTTGGACCTGACTCGGCCGCTCGCCACCGTCGTGCTCTCGGACGTGGCTGCGCAGCCGCTCGGGGCTGATCGGGACCGGATCGGGAGGGTCGTCGACATCGTCCGGATCCTTCTCGGCAACGAGGCGGTCGGTGCTTCGCAGGCCACCCTCGACATGGCGGTCGAGTACGCGAAACAGCGCGTGCAGTTCAACAGGCCGATCGGGTCGTTCCAGGCGATCAAGCACAAGTGCGCCGACATGGCCATCGCGATCGATTCGGCCGAGGCGACGGTGATGTACGCGTCGATGTGCGCAGCCGACGATTCCGCGGATCTGCGGGCAGCGGCTCTGATGGCCAAGGCGCAAGGCTCCGAATGTCTCACGCTGTGCGCGTCGCAGAACATCCAGGTGCACGGTGGTATCGGCTTCACGTGGGAGGCCGACCCGCACCTGTACTTCCGCCGCGCGAAGGCGATAGAGCCGCTCTTCGGAAATGCGGTGCACCACAACACCATGCTGGCCGACGTCGTCGGTATCTGAGATTTCGAACGGAGTCGGAACGATGACGACAACGATGCGTCGCCTGGACGGTGAGGTAGCTCTGGTGACCGGGGGAGGGTCCGGGATCGGGGCGGCGTCGGTCCTGCGATTGGCTCAGGAGGGTGCGGCGGTCGCCGTGATCGACGTGCACGGGGACGCGGCCGAGGCGACGGCCGCGGCGGTGCGCGACAGCGGTGGTAGCGCCGTCGCGTTCGCCGCGGACGTACGGGACGACGCGGCGATGGACGACATCGTTGCGCAGGCGGTGTCGCAGCTCGGTGAGATCGGTGTGGTGTTCACGGCCGCCGGCGTCAGCGGTGCGCGTCTCGACAGCCACGAGGTCTCCCGTGAGGATTGGTACGGCGTGCTCGACATCAATCTCTCGGGCACGTTCTTCACCATTCGAAGTGCTCTTCCGTCCCTGCTGCGACGCGGTGGTGGATCGATCGTGACCTGCGGGTCGACCTCGTCGTTCGTCGCGACTCAGGGCGGTCTGGCTCCGTACCGTGCGTCCAAGGGCGGGGTCAAGATGCTGACCCAGACCCTGGCGGTGGAGTATGCGCCGCACGGTATCCGGGTCAACAGTGTGTGCCCGGGCGCGGTGCGTACGAATCTGAGCAGTAATACGGCGGCGATCGTTCCCACGACCGGTACGGTGCGGAATCCGTCGAAGCCGCTGAGCGTTCCGCTGGGGCGCTACGGGGAGCCCGAGGAGATCGCGTCGGTCGTCGCATTCCTCGCGTCTTCCGATGCGTCCTACGTAACCGGACAGGCGATTCTCGTAGACGGTGGAGTCACTGCGGGATAGCGCAGCACGGTGGTCTTTTCGTCGTCGGCTCCGAGCCTTGACACACCAATAATTCAGGCGCATGATTAGCATATAACCGTGAGGTGAATCACTCCGGCCGAGGTGACAATCGGCAGCGGCACGTTCTCGCGGTCATCCCGATGAAGGAGTCTCAGTGACAATATTCTCCAAGGCGCGCGTGATCCCCCGCGCCGGTGTCCTCGTAGCAGCGAGCGCGCTCCTGCTGGCCGGCTGCGCGGAATCGTCCTCCGGTGGCGCCGGAGGCAACGGCGGCGGCGAGGGCGTCGAGTACGGCGCGACCATGGAGCAGTATCAGGCAGCATTCGAAGACGTGGACCCCATCGTCCTGAACACCCAGTCGCCCAGCACGAAGGGATCCACCGGGGGAGCATTCCTCGACGCCTACACCCAGGCCGTCGAAGAATGGTCCGGCGGCAAGATCACCTTCGACATCGCGTATTCCGACGCCATCGCGAAGTCCACCGAGATCGACAATGCGGTGGTCGACGGTCGCCTCGATATCGGCCAGGTTCTCGCGGTCTACGAGCCGCAGGAATTCCCGGCAACGTCCGCCCTGCTCGACGCCAGCGTCCTGTCGGATCAGAGCGTTGTGACCGGCGCGCTCCAGTCCAACGCGTGGCCCGCAGAAGTTGCCCTCTCGACCCCGGAAATCGTCTCGGAATTCGAGAACAAGGGCCTCAAGCTCATGCTCCCCGCCTACAACGCCGGAATGAACGCGCTGTTCTGCTCCGAGCCCAGAACGTCGCTGCCCGACTACGCGGGCCGCAGCGTCTCGGTCGGTAGCACCGCAGGCAACCAGCAGGTGTCGGCACTGGGATCGACCCCGACCTCGGTTGCGTACACCGAGGCGTACGAAGCGCTCCAGCGTGGCGTCATCGACTGCTCGATGCTCAGCCCTGCCGCAGCGCAGATCGGTGGCATCATCGAGGTTGCTCCACAGACGGTCATCGATCCCGATGCGGGCCTTGCGGTTCCGACCGGCAACATGGTGATGAACCTCGACGTGTGGGAGTCGCTGCCGCTCGTCGCGCAGCAGCTGATGTGGGATCGCCTCGACGCCTTCGTCACCGGCAGCATCCAGGGCAAGATCTGGCCCGTGACCGTCGAATCCGTTCGTGAGATCCAGCAGTACGGCGGCACGATCAAGCCGTTCGACGACGACGCACGTAAGTCGGTGCAGGATGCCAACGATCGAATCGTCGATGCGATCGCCGGCAACACCGGTATCGACGACGGTGATGCCTTCGTGACCACCATCCGTGAGAGCGCGGACAAGTGGAGCGCCATCGTCGAAGAACTCGGATACACCAACGAGACCGACTACAACGGCTTCGCCGACTGGTACAGCCCCGAGAAGCTCGACATCGAGCCGTACGTCCAGCGGGTCTACGAGGAGATCTTCCTCCAGTACCGCCCGTCCTGACCGAATCCGCGAGCCGAGACCGAAGGAAGTCGTATGAGCGAACGCCACTCGGGCACAGCGCCTGTCGCGCTCGACGGTGCCATCGACATGCATTGTCACTTCGGGCCCGAACCGCTCGTGGAGATGGCCGCCAAGGCTCCCCACAGCGTCGACCCCGTCGAAGCTGCACGGGAGGCCGCGCAACACGGAATGCGTGGACTGGTGCTCAAGGCGCACGAGTTCCCCTCCACCGTGGCCGCGCACCTCGCCAACGCGGCTGTGCCGGAAGTGCAGTCGATCGCCGGCATCTGTCTCGACCATCCGGTGGGAGGATTGAACCCGCACGCCGTCGAATGTGCGCTGCGTGCGGGAGCGAAGGTGGTGTGGCTGCCCACGCTGTCTTCACAACAGGATGCTCCCGCCAAGGTCAAGGCCTTCTTCGGGGAGAAGGAGGAGGGCATCCACGTCGTCGACGCAGACGGTGAACTCGTGCCGGAAGTACGTACGATCCTCGACCTGATCTCCGAATACGACGCGGTGCTGGCAACCGGTCACATCTCCACCGCCGAACACTTCGCCGTGGCCCGCACCTACGCGAGTCGCGGACGCGTGCTGGTTACGCACGCCATGCACGCCACGACCGGCCCGCACCTGACCGAGCAGGAGGTCGTCGAACTCGCCGACCTCGGTGCGAGCATCGAATTCGCTGCGCACACGTGCATGGGGGAGCCGTCGACCTTCTCGAACGTGATCTCGGCGCTGCGCCGACTCGACCCCGGCCGGGTCGTGCTGTCCACGGACTACGGCTGGAGCACGAAGATCCCGCATCCCGCGGCAGGGCTGCACTCCTACGTCAACGCCCTGTGGGACGAGGGGATCGAGGAAACCGACCTGCGCGTGATGACGTGCGACAACCCCGCGAGGCTATTGGGCCTGGCGTGACAAGTTACGACCGTACGAAGGAAGCTCTCCGATGACCGACACACAAGGACGGGTGGCCGGAAAGGTCGCCTTCATCACCGGTGCCGCACGGGGCCAAGGCCGTTCGCACGCAATACGGCTCGCGCGGGAAGGCGCCGACATCTACGCCACCGACGCGTGCGAGGACATCGCGTCGCTGACCTACGGCATGGCCACCGAAGCAGATTTCGCCGAAACCGCCCGGCTGGTCGAGGAGACCGGCCGTCGCATCATCACACGCAAGGTCGACGTCCGCGATCAGGCCGGTCTGGACGCTGCCGCCGCCGACTGCGTCGAGCAGTTCGGCCGCATCGACATCGTCAGCGCGAACGCGGGTGTCTGCGGCTGTCGCCCCACCGTCGAACTGACGGAGGACGAATGGCAGGACATGATCGATGTCAACCTCACCGGAGTGTGGAAGACGACCAAGGCGGTCATTCCGCAGATGCTGCTTACCGGCGGTGGGTCCATCGTGTTGACGAGTTCGGTCGTCACGTACAACGGTTCACGTAATGTGGGGCATTACAACGCATCCAAGCACGGTGTTGTCGGTCTCATGCAGACGCTCGCTGCGGAATACGGCGGACAGGGTATCCGCGTCAACGCGGTACATCCCGGCAATGTGGGGACCGACATGCTGTTCAGTGAATCGACCCTGCGGGTCTTCTGCCCGGACCTGGAGAACCCGACCATCGAGGATCTGCGCGAGCGGGCCCGTGGCCGCAACGTCATGGACACGGCATGGGTCGAACCCGAGGACATCACCAACGCAGTGCTGTGGCTGGCATCGGAGGAGGCCCGGTACGTCACGGGCATCTCGATTCCCGTCGACTGCGGTCTCCGTATCAGCTGATCAGCCGGAAGGAAGCAGACATGGGTGCACGCAACGAGGGACGTAAGGTTCTGGTCACCGGTGGTGCCGGCGGTATCGGTGCGGCAGCGGTTCGCCGCCTCGTCGAGGAAGGTGCTGCGGTCGCCATCCTCGATCTGGACGGTGCTGCGGCCGAAGCCCTCGCCGGAGAACTCCGCCGGTCGGGAGCTGTCGCGGTCGGGGTTGCCGCGGATGTATCCGATCCCGATTCCGTCGGGCCGGCCGTCGACGACGCTGCGGCACAGCTCGGTGGCCTCGACGGAGTCGTGACATGTGCCGGCATCGCGAAGTCGGCACTCGTCCACGAGATGACCGTGGAGGACTGGCATGCGGTCGTGGGAGTCAATCTCACCGGCTCGTTCCTCTCGGTGCGTGCTGCATTGCCGCACATGTTGAAGGCTCCGCGGTCGTCTGTGGTGACAATCGGATCCGTTGCCTCCGTCATCTCCGCGAACACCAACACCTGCAGCTACGATGCGTCGAAATCGGGTGTCCTCGGGTTGACGCGGTCGATCGCAGTCGGTTATGCCGACCGCGGGGTGCGGGCCAATGCATTGTGTCCGGGCGTTGTGGACACCCCGCTCGCTCGGAAAGCGCGCCAGGAAGGTGGCGTCACGAGTACCGCTCTGGCACAGACACCGTTGAAGCGCCGCGCGGAGGTCGAGGAGATGGCGACGATCATCGGTTTCCTCATTTCCGACGAATCCTCGTATATGACGGGTTCGACCGTCGCAGCGGACGGTGGCCTGACAGCGCAGTAACAGCAATCCGTCTCGCCCTAGGGAGATACCGACCGAAGGCGTGCCTCGACCGTGTCCGAGCCCACCGAAGCATCGATCCGGTCGCGGAGTCCTCGCCTGGTAGACATACAGCGACGCCGGATGGGGAAACCGCGAACGCGAAAGGACATCAGGTGACGAGCGACCGAACCGATCGGACCGAGGTGGAGGTTTCTGCCGGCCTGCCGCTGGAGGGCATCACCGTGGTGAGCCTCGAACAGGCGGTTGCCGCGCCCCTCGCGACGCGCCATCTCGCAGACCTCGGAGCCCGTGTCGTCAAGGTCGAACGTGTCGGCGACGGCGACTTCGCGCGCGCCTACGACGGTGCTGTGCACGGCCTGGCCGCACACTTCGTCTGGCTCAACCGCGGCAAGGAATCGTTCGCGGTGGATCTCAAGGCTCCCGAGGGCATCGATGCGGTGAAGGCGCTGATCCGCGGTGCGGACGTCTTCTTGCAGAATCTCGCCCCCGGCGCGGTGGAGCGACTCGGGCTCGGCGCCGAGGACCTGCGTGCGGACCAACCGGAACTGGTGGTGGTCAACATGTCCGGTTACGGCACCGACGGGCCGATGCGCGACCGCAAGGCCTACGACATGCTCGTGCAGTCGGAGACCGGCCTGTGCTCGATCACCGGTACGCCCGAGACTGCGGTGAAGACGGGCATCCCCACCTCGGACATCGCCGCGGGCATGTATGCGCTCACCTCCATCCAGGCGGCGCTGTTGCGCCGGCACCGCACGGGCGTCGGCGCGACGATCGACGTGTCGATGTTCGACGCGACCGCCGAATGGCTCGGTTATCCGATGTACCTGCAGATGTATCAGGGGCGGCAGGTGCCGCGGATGGGTCTGTCGCACACATCGATCGCGCCGTACGACAAGTACCCCACCGCGGACGGGGAGATCCTCATCGGCGTCCAGAACGATCGGGGCTGGCGCACGCTCACCGAGGTCCTCGGCATTCCCGAGCGGGGCGACGATCCGCGCTTCACCACCAATCTCGAGCGGGTGCGTCACCGTGAGGAGGTCGATGCGCTGGTCGCTCGGGCCACCAAGCAGTTCACCAGCGCGGAGCTCGACGAGAAGCTCGCCGACGCCGGGGTACCGGCCGCGCAGCTGCGGGATCTGCGCGGGCTCATCGAACATCCTCAACTCGCGGCGCGCGACCGCTGGCGCGAGGTGCAGACGGAGGCGGGTCCGGTGCGCGGCATCCTGCCGCCGATGAACTTCCGCGACGTCGAATTGCCGATGGGCGCGGTGCCGGGGCTCGGTCAGCACACCGAGGCGGTGCTCGCCGATCTCGGCCTCACGGACGAGCAGATCGCGGGCCTGAAGAGGGCCGGCATCGTCGGCTGATCCGCTCCACGTCGGCTGCTCGTCAAATGTGCGGCCATAGCTTCCGGTGCTTATAGGTATCCGAAGCGACTGCCATCGCCGATTCTGATGGATCCGCACTGCTCAACGATTGACGATCCCCGCCGGGTATCGAAAAATGGCCGTACAAATACTCGTTCGACGAGTGCGGGTCGGCGATGGCCCGATGGGCAAGGAGGCGGCGATGTACGGATCCGGCGACCGCGACTGGGTGGTCGCGGCGCGGTGCCGCGGGGTGGACACGGCGATGTTCTTCCCTCGGCCCGAGGACGGCCGCGGTGCGGTACTCCGGGCCGAGCGGCACGCGAAGGAGGTCTGTCGCTCCTGCCCGGTGATCGACGCGTGCCTGACGCACGCCGTGCGTACCGGAGAGACGCACGGCGTGTGGGGTGGCATGAACTACGCCGAACGGCGAGCGTTCGAACGCGCGGTGAAACTCGGTCGTCTCCAGTCGGTCTGAGCTCAGCCGACGTTGGTGACGGGGATCAGGGCGCCGGTGATCGAGGCACCCGCATCGGAGATCAGGAACTCGATGACCTTCGCGATGTCGGCCGGTTTCGACCAGCGGCTCGTGTCGGCGTCGGGCATCGCGGCGCGATTGGCGGGGGTGTCGATGACGACGGGCAGCAGCGCGTTGACGCGGATGTGGTTGTCGCGGTACTCGAGTGCCATCGTCTCGACGAGCGCCGAGACCGCAGCCTTCGAGGCGATGTAGGACGCGCCGCCCGGGAACGGGCTGAGCGTCGCGGCGGTGGAGATACAGACGATCGATCCACCGCCGCGGCCGATCAGGTGGGGCAGTGCGGCCCGGCTGACGGAATAGGCGGTGCGCAGGTTGAGATCGAGCTGGGAGTCGAGCACCTCGATCGGAGTCTCGTGCACCCGCGGGCCGGACGTGAATCCGCCGACGAGGTTGACGACGCCGAACAGGGGCGCGTCGGGGTCGTCGCACGCCAGGTTCAGGGCGTCCCCGAGCTGCTGCTCGTCGGAGAGGTCGGCCTGCACGAGCCGCAGGTTCGGATGCGTGCCCACGCGCTCGAGCTCGTCGCGGACCAGCCACGGCACCACGACCCGCCATCCGGTGTCGAGGAGATGTTTCGTCACGGCGCTGCCGAGGCCGCCGGTGCCACCACTGACCAATACGGTGCGAGCCATGTGCCTGTATCCCTTTCGAGCGTGCCGTCTGTCGTGCCCCGAGAACCCGCCGCACGAGAGACGGCTTCGTACGAAGATCATGACGAACAATCGGAGGAAGAGGAAGGACGGTCGATGGACGACATCGAGGCGGAATTCGTTCACATCGCAGGCCTGCGTGCCTATCTGGCCAGGCCGCTCGGCGGTGCCACCGGAGGAATGCTGCTGCTGCCCATGATCACCGGCATCGACGCCCAGGTCCGCGAATATGCGCACGACATCGCCGGAACCGGCGTGACCGCACTCGTCTGGGACCCGTGGCACGGACCGAGCGCCGACGACACCTCGCGCGAGGCGCTCGCGGAGTCGATGCGTGGTCTCGACGACGAGAAGAGCCTCGAGGAGATGGCGACCCTGCTCGGCCACGCCTTCGGTGAACTCCGACTGGAGAAGGTCGGCGTGATCGGATGGTGCCTCGGCGGACGCCTCGCCCTCATCCTCGGCGCCCGCGACACGCGGGTCGCGAACGTGGTGGCCTACCACCCGTCGATCGCGGTGCCGCCCGCCCCGAATCACACGATCGACGCCGTCGAGCAGGCAGGTCGCGTCGCGGCACCCGTCATGGTGCTGCACGCCGGCGCCGACACGATCATGAGCGCCGAGACCTTCGCGAATCTGCAGGCGACGCTGCAGCAGCGCGAGACCGGCGCGACCCTCACGCACGTCTATCCGGGCGCCGAACACGGCTTCTCCTCCCGTGGCCGGCACGGCAATCCCGTCAATGCCGATGCCTACGCCGTGTCGTGGCCCCAGGCGCTGAGCTTCATCGGAAATACCGTCCGCTCCTGACGCGAATGGGCAGAATTTTCGGGAGAAACGGTTGCACATGGGCGCGTGAGGGCCACGATGGAGCGCATGGCGTCGAGCGCGAAACTCGAACAGGTCGTCATCCGTATCGCCGGCGACTCCGGCGACGGCATGCAACTCGCCGGTGACCGGTTCACCGCCGAGGCGGCCGCCTTCGGCAACGACCTGGCCACCCAGCCCAACTTCCCCGCCGAGATCCGCGCACCCCGGGGCACTCTTCCCGGAGTCTCGAGCTTCCAGATCCAGATCGCCGACCACGACATCCTCACCGCCGGGGACAGGCCGGACGTGCTGGTCGCGATGAACCCGGCGGCCTTCGAGGCCAACGTCGGCGACCTGCCCCGGGGTGGCACCGTCATCGTCGACAGCGACGAATTCACCGAACGGAACCTGAACAAGGCGGGTTACGATGCCGATCCGCTCGGCACCGACGCTGTGGAGCATCTGACCGTCCATGCCCTGCCCATGAGCACGCTCACCGCCGGTGCCGTCGAACCCGCCGGCGTCGGCAAGAAGGACGCGCAGCGCTCGAAGAACATGTTCGCGCTCGGTCTCCTGTCGTGGATGTACGGGCGTCCGATCGCACCGGTCGAGACGTTTCTCGAGCGCAAGTTCGCGTCGAAACCCGACATCGCGCACGCGAACGTCCTCGCGCTGCGTGCCGGATGGAACTACGGGGAGACCACCGAGGCGTTCGCCACGACCTACGAGGTGGCGCGCGCGTCGCTGCCGTCCGGGACATACCGGCAGATCACCGGCAACACCGCGCTCGCCTACGGTCTCGTCGCGGCGGGTCGCGCGGCGGGGATGGACGTCTTCCTCGGCACCTATCCGATCACCCCGGCCTCCGACATCCTCCACGAACTGAGCAAGCTCGGACGCTTCGGTGTGCACACCTTCCAGGCCGAGGACGAGATCGCAGGCATCGGTGCCGCGATCGGTGCGTCCTACGGCGGGGCGCTCGGCGTCACCAGCACCTCCGGTCCGGGAATCGCGCTGCAATCCGAGGCCATCGGCCTGGCGGTGATGACCGAACTGCCGCTGATCGTCGTCGACGTCCAGCGCGGCGGACCGTCCACGGGACTGCCGACGAAAACCGAACAGGCCGACCTGATGCAGGCGATGTTCGGGCGCAACGGCGAATCGCCCGTCGCGATCGTCGCCCCGCAATCGCCCGCCGACTGCTTCGACGCGGCGCTCGAGGCCGCGCGCATCGCGATCACCTACCGCACCCCGGTCATGGTGTTGTCCGACGGCGCGATCGCCAACGGATCCGAACCGTGGCGGATCCCCGAGATCGACGATCTGCCGCGCATCGACCCGCGCTTCGCACAGTCGCCGGAGGACGACGACCCCGGCTACCTGCCCTACGCCCGCTGTGCCGACACCCTCGCCCGCGACTGGGCGATTCCCGGAACCGCAGGTCGTGAGCACCGGATCGGCGGTCTCGAGAAGGCCGACGGAACGGGCGACATCTCGTACCACCACACCAACCACGAGTTGATGACCCGGCTGCGGGTCGCGCGGGTGGCCGGCATCGACGTCCCGGATCTCGGGGTCGACGACCCCACCGGTGACGCCGAGGTGCTGGTGCTCGGCTGGGGATCGTCGTACGGGCCGATCGGGGAGGCGGTGCGCCGTGCCCGACGGGCCGGGCACCGGGTGGCCCGAGCGCACCTACGTCATCTGGCGCCGATGCCGAAGAATCTCGGTGACGTGCTCGGCCGCTACCGGCGCGTGCTCGTCCCGGAGATGAACCTGGGTCAGCTGTCGTTCCTGCTGCGGTCGCGGTTCGACGCCGACATCCAGCCGGTGACGAAGGTATCGGGCATGGCGTTCCGCGCCGACGAGCTCCACGACGCCATCGAAGCCGAATTCGCCGGAACGCTCGCCGACACCGAACGATCCCGGACGCCGGCCGCGGTCGCCTCGTCGATGAAACTCGACCCCACAGCAGAGAGGGCACGAGCATGACCGGACTCGTCGGCCACGATCTCGGACTCCGCCCGCACATCGACGCGCTCGACGGTGTGCCCCGCACCGACGATCCGCAGAAGGCGAAGGACTTCACGTCCGATCAGGAGGTGCGGTGGTGTCCGGGCTGCGGCGACTACGTCATCCTCGCGACGGTGCGGAGTCTGCTTCCCGAATTGGGTGTCCGGCGTGAGAATCTCGTGTTCGTCTCCGGCATCGGATGCTCGTCGCGGTTCCCCTATTATCTCGACACCTACGGTGTGCACTCGATCCACGGACGCGCGCCGACGCTCGCGACCGGACTCGCGGTCACCCGCCCGGATCTGTCGGTCTGGGTCGTGACCGGCGACGGCGACGCCCTGTCGATCGGCGGCAACCACCTCGTCCACGCCTTACGCCGCAACGTGAACATGCGGATCCTGTTGTTCAACAACCGGATCTACGGACTCACCAAGGGCCAGTACTCGCCGACCTCGGAGGTCGGCAAGGTCACCAAGTCGTCGCCCTCGGGCTCGGT
Organism: Rhodococcus sp. R1101; assembly: GCF_000278445.1. NCBI lineage: Bacteria > Bacillati > Actinomycetota > Actinomycetes > Mycobacteriales > Nocardiaceae > Rhodococcus > Rhodococcus sp. R1101. The sequence continues at coordinate 27,391 of NZ_AJVB01000004.1, read as the reverse complement.
CGACGCTCCGTTCAACACCTTGTCGCTCGCACTCGGTGCCGAGGCGAGCTTCGTGGCACGCGCCCTGGATTCCGATCGTGCCGGTCTGACGGACGTGCTGCGCGCGGCGGCACACCACCGCGGTGCGGCTTTCGTCGAGATCCTGCAGGACTGCCCGATCTTCAACGACGGATCGTTCGACGTGCTGCGCAAGGACGAAGCACGGTCGCACCTCATCCCGCTGCGACACGGCGAACCCATCATCTTCGGAACCGACGACGAGCTGTGCGTCGTCAGAAGAGGTTTCGGCGTGCGGGTGGCGCAGCGCGCCGAGGTCGCCGCCGACGACATCGTCGTGCACGACGCGCACACCGACGACCCCGAGTACGCGTACGCACTGTCGCGCCTGTCGGACCAGGGCCTTCGCCACGTCGTCACGGGAATCGTGCGGCAGGTCGGGCGGACGACCTACGACGACGCCGAGCGCGCCCGGGTGCGGGCCGCGCAGGAGTCCGGCACCGCCGACCTGCAGCAGTTGCTGCGGGGTGACAACACGTGGACCGTGCCCTGAGGCCTGTATCCGCTACCGTCCTGGTCATCCGCTACGGCAATTGTTGTAGCGGATGACCGACGTTGTAGCGGATGTCTATCGGCGGGGTTTCGGCGAGACGTTCATGGTGATGCGCGCCGTGACGAAGACCTTGCCGTCGGCATCCGAGACATCCACGGGGACGACGAGTTCGGTGGGCTCGTCGGGGAAGTCCGGGACGTCGTCGAGCCGGGCGACGGCGGTGACGGCGGTGGTCGCCTTCGACTTGTACTCCACGGTCATCCCGACGGGGATCCAGCGGTGGGTGGCGGGGACGGTGGCGTCGGTCATCATGCCGCCGGCGATCTCGGCCATGTTGCACGACGCGATCGCGTGATAGGTGCCGAGGTGGTTGTGCACGCTGCGCCGATTCGGTGCGGTGACCCGGCACAGGCCCGGCCGCAGTTCGTGGATGAGGGGATGGATGCTGCGGAAGTAGGGCGCCTTGAAACACACTGCCTGGGTGAACAGCCAGTTCCCGAACGGCACGCGCTGCAGTCTGTTCCAGATGTCGAGGTTGGTCGTCATGACGGATGTCCTTGTCGGTCGGGTGATCAGCGTGGTGCCGGATCGGGTGGGGTGAGGGCGAGAACGGCTCGGACGGCCGCGGCGAGGCGGTCGCGCACGGCGGGAGTGGGGTCCCGTCGTCCCCGCAGGAGCAGGGCGGCGGGGAGCTCGACGACGCAGTCGCGGATCACCGCCACCGCTTCGCGATCGGCGCGGTCCCATACGCCGCGGGTGAGTCGAACGAACAGGGTCGTGAGTGCGTCGTCGAGGGCGTTCAATTGTGTGGCGACGTCGTTCGGGACGTCGCCGGAACCGAGGACGTCCGCGCGACGTACGGCGAGGAGGAAGTGTCCGGAGACGGGGTAGCGGATCGAATACTCGGCGGGCGCATCCGCAGCGGCGACGACGGCCTCGACTGCGTTCTGCGGCGCCGACCCGGTTGCGAGTGCGCGGTCGACGGCGTCTCGTTGCAGATCGAGGAAGCGCCGGGCCGCGCGCAGCCAGACGTGCCCCATCAGTCCTGCTCGCGACCCGAAGGCGTGGTAGATCGCGCCGTTGGACACCGACGTCGCCTCGGAGAGTGCCCGGACGGTGACGGCTGTGGGGCCGGACTCCACCGCGAGTGCTTCGGCTGCATCCATCAGTCGGTCCAGGTCGTGAGTGCGTGTGCGCGCCATGATCGAGACAATAACAGAGCGCGCGCTCTGGAATAACGAGACAGGTGGATCCGCTACCGCCCTGGTCATCCGCTACGGCAATTGTTGTAGCGGATGACCGACGTTGTAGCTGGTCAGGCGTGGTGGACGACGCGACCGGCGATGACGGTCGCGCGGACCATCTCTGCGGTGGGTGCTGCGAGGACGTCGACCAGGGGGCGGGCGAGCAGGACGAGATCGGCCGGCGCGCCGACCCGCACGCGACGGGCAGCGCCACCGGGGTCGTCGAGCGGGGCCAGATACCGGTCGAGGGCGGTCGCGGCGGGGATGCGTTCGTCCACTCCGACGACGTCACCGGTCGGGCACGCGCGGGAGGCCGCGGCGGAGATCACCGTCCACGGGTCGACCGGGCCGTAGGGGGCGTCGCTGGACAGCGCGACCGGCACGTCGCCGTCGAGGAGGCTTCGGCAGCGATAGAGGTCGGGCAGGTCGACGGCGGGCACGTCGCGGAGATAGGCGTCGCCGCGGTCGGCGAGGAAGCCGGGTTGGGTGACCACCTGCAGGCCCAGGCGCCGCAGGTCGTCGATCGACTCGACCGGGATGAGGGCGCCGTGCTCGATGCGGTCGCCGGGGACGGTGCCCACCTCGGTGAGGACGGCGAGCAGGATCGCGAACGCCTCGCGACTGACGCAGTGCACCGCCACCGCGCGACCCGCATCGTGGGCGCGGCGGATCGTCGTCGCGAAGTCGTCGAGGTCGGGAAGTCCGGAGTCGGCGAGCACGATCTTGTACGGGCCCGCGGCGAACGTCGCGAAGCCGCCGAAATCGAATGGTGCACCGAGAAGTCGGATGTGTTGCGGGATTGATCCGTCGACGTGCGAAGTGTGAAGGTGCTCGAGGGTCGACGGGGTGAGGTCGGGCGTCGCGTCGGTGAGGCCCGTGATGCCGTAGGACGCCAGTTCGGCACCCATAGCGGCGAGTGACGGTGGGCCGGAGTCGGGTAGCCGGTCGCGGAGCCACGTGTCGGCGCGCCACACCCGTCCTGTCGGTCGCCCCCTCTCGTCGCGTTCGACGCCGGGGTGATCAGCCGTTGCGAGTCCCGTGAGTGCGGCGGCGGTGGAGTTCAGGAACCACACTGCGCCGCTTCGATGTTGGATGCGCACGGGACGCTCGGCGTGCAGTGCGTCGAGAGAATTCAGATCCAACAGACCCGCAACATCTTCCGAGTACCCGACACCCCGGATCCATCCGCCGCCGGCCGCGGTTGCGAGTGCGCGGGCGAGGTCGTCGGCAGTGCGGACAGCAGGAGGACCGCAGCGGACCGACGCGCGGTCGGCCGTGAGGGCGTGCAGGTGGATGTGATGGTCGTGCAGGCCCGGAAGCAGTGCGCCTCCACGACCGTCGATGACGTCCGCAGACACGGGCACCGGCACGTCCGTCCCGAGTGCTGTGACGACTCCGTCGCGGATGAGGACATCGATTCCACCGACGCCGTCGACCTCGAGGTCGCGTACGACGAGGACGCTCACGGCCGGATGCCCAGATCGGCGAGTACTCGCTGGGTATCGCGCCCGGATTCGGCGACCTCACCGGAGATTTCACGCTTCTGCGGTTCGGCGACCGCAACGACACCGTCCGCTGTCTGCAGCACCCACTGCTCGCCGTCGCGGATGGCGGGTTGCGAGATGGTCGCGGGTTCGTCGAGAGTCGCCGCGACGACAGCGGACATCGAGATGTCCCAGAGCTTTCCGCGTCCGTCGGGTGGTGTCGACATGGCCAGAGCTGCGGCGGTGAGACCCGTGAGGGGATCGGCGATCGCATCGCCGACGAAGGCGGGACCCTCCGCGTCGTACGCGATCAATCCGGCGGAGGCGGCGATGTCGTCGCCGAAACCCACTCGGTGCGAATCCCGTCCGTGTGCGGTGATCGAGACCCACGTGGTGCCGTCGTCCACGGCCTTCGCAGCATCGAGTCCGAAACCGGCGAGCGCCCGCGGTCGCGACGCCTCGACCACGATGTCGGCCGCTGCCACCAGGTCCGCGAGTTCGCGTCGCTGTGTGGCATCGTTCGGGTCGAGCACGACGGATTCGTGCCCGCCGTGCAGGAGTCGGTAGAAGTCGGCATTGCCGCGACGCGCACCGTCCGGCCGCGACGGCGTCTCGACCTTGACGACGCGCGCACCGGCAAGACCGAGCAGGTGCGCACACAGCGGGCCGGCCCACAACGCACTGAAGTCGACGACGAGCAACCCGTCGACCGCGCGGGGTTCCACCGGCGTCAGGGGAGCAGCCACACCGTGGACGACCGGGCCCGCCGCGATCCCGAGCAGTTCGGCTCGCTCGGCGAGCTCCGCCCCGGTGTGTTCGACGAGCCAGTCAGCGACAGCGGGCCACGGATCGTCGGGGATCTCCGCGCTGATCAGGGCGCCGAGCAGGAGCGGGTCATCGGGACGCGCGCACGAGACCGACGCCCAGCCGTCGATCGTCGGCAACAGGCGACACGCACCTCCGGCGGAGACCGCTCCGCCGCGACGATGACCGGTGAACGCTGCGCGTTCGGACAGCAGACGCGCGCCGTCGACATCGACGACCCCACCGGAGGCGGTGGCGATCCACGCGGAGCGTTCGCGGGCGACGGTGGCGGCGCGGCCAGGAGGGAGCAGTGGGGGACCGTCGACTCTGCCGGTCAGAGAGGCAATTCCGCTGTGGGCCCAGTCGCGTGCCGGGTCTGCGGCGAGGTCGGTGGCCACGACCGTGATGTTACATTTCGTGCCGGATGGGGCCTGGCGGAGTACAAGGACGGACCACATGGATACGGCACGAGCGATGCTTGTCTCTGCTGCGGACCTGACGAACGGCGTGGCGGGAGAGCCCCTTCTCGGTGAGGGCGGTGCCGTGTCCCGGCCGATGGTCGTCGTCGACCTCGACGCAGGCGTTCCCCTGATCGAACGTGCCGTCGAACAGGCCGCACTGGCCGATCGGATCCTCGTCGGCCGCGCGACCCGCAAGATCCCCGCCGAGGTTCGTCCGTTGATCGACGCGCTCGACCTCACCTACGCGCCGGTCGCGCAATCCCGTGGCGTGGTGGAGACACCGGACCCGGATGCGAGCATCGCCGCCTTTGCCGAGGCGGTCGCCGCGAACCCGCAGGCCGCGCTGGTGGCACGGCAGGTCGTGCGGGCGTCGGAGACGCTCGCGGTGCCGGAAGCGATCGACGTGGAGTCGCTCGCCTACTCGACGCTGCAGGGCGGGCCAGAGTTCGCCGCGTGGCTCGCCGGACGCGGCCCGCGTCCCCTGCCGCCGCCCTCGGACGAACCGGTGCTGATCGCGCGCGACGGCGACCTCTTGCACATCACGCTCAACCGGTCCGAGCGCCGCAACGCCTACGGAACGGTGCTGCGCGACGCCCTGGTCGACGCATTGCGACTCGCGACCCTCGACGACAGCATCGAACGGGTGGTGCTCGACGGGGCGGGATCGTCGTTCTGCGCCGGCGGTGATCTCGACGAGTTCGGTCGCACGCCCGACATCACGCTCGCGCACTTCGTCCGCACACGCGGGGGAGCGGGGCGTCTCGTCGCGCAGCTCGCCGGTCGCATCGAGGTGCGGTTGCACGGTCACTGCATCGGCGCGGGGATCGAGATCCCGGCCTTCGCGGGACGGGTGGTCGCGACTCCCGACACGGTCTTCCGCCTCCCGGAGGTCTCGATGGGCCTCATCCCCGGGGCCGGGGGAACGGTCAGCATTCCGCGACGGATCGGCAGGTGGCGGTCGCTGCACCTGTTCGTCACGGCTGCGCCCCTCGACGTCTCCCGTGCACTCGACTGGGGATTGGTGGACGAAATCCGCAGCATGTGAACAAATTGTTGACAATGAGTTGTTCACACGCCATCCTGGGTTCATGCCCGAGGACGGCTTCACCCCACCGGATCCGAGTCGCGAACGTGCGCACCGCGAATATGCGGGGTTGTTCCGGATCGCCGAACGGCACGGCGGCACGCCCGAACAACGCGCCCGGCAGGCTCATCCGGAGATGCTCGACCCGCTGGGTGCGATCCGCATCGTCGCGGCGCTGGCCGGGGGCGTGCACAGTCCCGGTCCCGACGAACCCGACGTCGACGATGCCGACGTCGTCGCCGCGCTGGGCCTCGTCCCCAAGGCGCGCGCCGAGATGGACCAACTCGAGGCACTGATCCTCCGCGTCGCGCGCGAACGCGGGATGACCTGGCAGGAGATTGCGTTCGGCCTCGGCCTGGGAAGCATCCAGGCTGCCCGGCAGCGCTACGAGCGCCTCGTCAAACGCGTCGATGCGTAACGACGACGCCGACGTGGTGTGCGATTTCCCGGAGGATTTCGCGCACGACGTCGGTCTCCACTGTGGCCCTCAGGCCATGAGCGCGGTGAACCGCCAATCCAGCACCGGTGCCGGTTCGGCACCGCCGCGGTCACCATTCGCGGCACCGCCGCGGTCGCGATTCGCGGCACCGCCGCGGTCACCATTCGCGGCACCGCCGCGGTGCGCGTAGACGAGCGACCGCAGGTTCAACACGCCACCACCCTCCGCGAGGGGCTCGGCGGATTCGACGTACAGGTCGCTGGTGAGGGTGTCGCCCTCCTGCACCGGCCCGGTGTGGTCGCACGACTTCCAGCCCAGCACCGTCACGAGATTCGGCAGGGCGCGCGTTGCCTGGGAGAACGCCAGGCCGATGGTGTGTCCGCCGTACACGAGACGACCCGACGCGCCGACCCGCTCGTCGTGGTGCGTTGCCGCGATGTTGAGGCTCAGGCGCGCGAGTTCCGGTGCGCTCGAGACGACGTCGCCGCTGGACTGCAGCACGGCGCCGGCGAAGGCCTTGTCGAAGTGCTCGCCCGGCACCTTCGACCGGTAGACGCCCAGATCCCAGTCGGCGGGTGCCGACCACTGCGGCTCGTCCTGGGGTCCGATGGCCGACAGGTCGTCGGAGTACACGACGCGGTCGGGGTCGGGATTCTCGCTCAGCGGCAACATCGCGCAGCGGTAGAAGTCGAGGACGGTGTTGCCGTCCTGGTCGACGGTGTTCATGCGCAGCGCCGCAAGACCTGTGGGCTTCCGACCGGGCTTCGCCGAATTCTCTTTCAGGCCCACGACTTCCGTGCTCGTGTAGAGGGTGTCGCCGATGTGGGGGAAGCGATGGAAACGCAGGCCGCGGTAGAAGAGGTTGGCCTTGACGTGGTGCGTGACGAGCGTTGACTGGCCGATCGCGATGTCGGTGACGAAGCCGGCGTGCGCGACCGGGCCGCCCGCGACGGCGGCCGAGAGATGCTTGTCGAGCGGAAGGCGCAGGCGGTCACCGAGGATGCTCTGATGCGCTGCGGCGAGACCGTCGGTGAGTGTCACGGCGGGGGCGGTGTCGAATACCTGGCCGACGGTCAGTTCGTCGAAACAGGGTCCGCCCACGTACGAGGTGGTCATGGCGTTCAGGCTCCGATCTTCGACAGGGTGCGGCGGGCGGCGACGGCGACGGCCTCGTCGAGCATCTGCCCGTCGAACTGGGCGGCTCCGGCGCCGCGGTTCTCGGCTTCCTCGAGTGCGGCGAGGACCTTGCGTGCCGCGTCCACCTGATCGTCCGTGGGAGTGAAGGTCGCTGCGGCGGAAGTGATCTGCGCCGGATGAATGACCCACTTGCCGTCGAACCCGAGATCGGCGACCCACTGCGCCGAACGACGGAAGGCGTCGTCGTCGGCGATGCCGAGAAACGGCCCGTCGATGGCCTGGACGCCGGCGGCACGCGCGGCGTGCAACACGCGGTCCTGCACGTACAGCCAATGCTCGGGGGCGACGGTACGGGCGCGGCCCAAGGAGGCGCCGAGGTCGGCGTAGCCGATGATCACGCCGGCCACCCGGGGTCCGGCGACGATCTCGTCGATGCGCTGGACACCGGCGGGTGTCTCGATGAGGGCCTGCACCGGGACGGCCGAATCGGTCCCGAGGATGCGGTCGGCCTCGGCGAGATCGTCGGCGCTCTCGACCTTGGGGATCACGATCGAGGAGAGGGCGTCGCCGAGCGCGGCGCAGGCGCGCAGATCGTCCTCGAACCAGGGGGTGCCGCGACCGTTGATGCGGACGGAGACGGTGCGCGCGGCACCGTGTTCGCGGACCAGTGGAGCCACGAGTTCGCGGGCGGCGTCCTTCTGCGCGGTGGTGACGGCGTCCTCGAGGTCGAGGACGACCTCGTCGGCGGCGGAGGCGAGGGCCTTACCGGCTTTGCGTTCGTCGGAGCCGGGGGCGACGAGAACGGCGCGCCGGCGGAGGTGTTGCTCGGAAGACACGGGGACCTCGGGGAAGTTCGGTCGGCAATGACGGCGCTAAATGTACGGCCATTTTTGGTGCCATGCCACCCCTCGGGAGGGTGCGGTCATAGGAAGGTGCAGTCGTTCGTATCACCGAAAACTCTGCAATCACGGCGTCGAATGGTGGCCTTCGCGTTGACAACACCGGAACGTCGTCCACAAAATGGCCGTACAAAGTTTCCCGGGTCCGCGTGGCCCGTCCCCAGCGAAGGATCGCCCGTGAGCTACCTGAACGACGAAGAGACTTTTCTGGTCGAGACCGTCCGCGACTTCATCGATCGGGAGGTCAAGCCGTCGGTGCAGGAGGTTGAGCACGCAGGCGAGTACCCCGAGAAGTGGATCGAGCAGATGAAGCAGATCGGCATCTACGGGCTCGCCGTGCCGGAGGAGTACGGCGGATCGCCGGTGTCGATGCCCTGCTACGTCCAGGTCACCGAGGAACTCGCCCGCGGATGGATGTCGCTGTCGGGTGCGATGGGCGGGCACACCGTCGTCGCCAAGCTGCTGACCCTGTTCGGCACCGAGGAGCAGAAGAGCAAGTACCTGCCCCGGCTCGCCACCGGCGAGATCCGCGCGACGATGGCGCTCACGGAGCCCGGCGGCGGTTCGGACCTGCAGGCGATGACCACCACCGCCAAGCGGGACGGCGACGAACTGGTGATCAACGGTGCGAAGACGTGGATCACCAATGCGCGTCGCTCGGGGCTGATCGCGTTGTTGTGCAAGACCGACCCGACCGCGCAGCCGCGCCACAAGGGCATCTCCGTCGTGCTCGTCGAGCACGGTCCGGGATTGATCGTCTCGCGCGATTTGCCCAAGCTCGGCTACAAGGGCGTCGAATCGTGCGAGCTGAGCTTCGACAACTACCGCATCTCCGCCGACGCGATCCTCGGCGGTGAGCCCGGCAGGGGCTTCGCCCACATGATGAAGGGCCTCGAGACCGGTCGCCTGCAGGTCGCCTCCCGCGCCCTCGGTGTCGCAACCGCCGCGCTCGAGGATTCGCTCGCCTACGCGCAGCAGCGCGAGAGCTTCGGCCGGCCGATCTGGAAGCACCAGTCCATCGGCAACTACCTGGCGGAGATGGCCACCAAGCTCACCGCCGCCCGGCAGCTGGCGCGTTACGCGGCGGAGAAGTACGACAGCGGCGAGCGCTGCGACATGGAAGCCGGTATGGCCAAGCTGTACTGCTCGGAGATCGCGATGGAGATCGCCCTGAACGCGGTACGCATCCACGGCGGTTACGGCTACTCCACCGAGTACGACGTCGAGCGCTACTTCCGCGACGCGCCGCTGATGATCGTCGGCGAGGGCACCAACGAGATCCAGCGCAACGTCATCGCCGGCCAGCTCGTAGCACGCGGCGGACTGTGACGACCGGCCGCTAGGATCGGTCCGTCATGGACTACAAGGTGCGGGAAACGGAACCGGCCTACGCGCAACTCGCGCGCCAGCTCCGGGAGGCCGTCGAGGCGGGACGGTACAGCGACGGCACGCGGCTGCCCACCGAGGCCGAACTCGCCGAGGAACACGGCGTGAGCCGACAGACGGTGCGTCGCGCCTTCCAGGATCTCGTGGCCGACGGCATCGTCTACCGCGTTCCCGGCCGCGGCACCTTCGCGAACGAGTCGGGCCGGCGCTACCGGCGCCAGCTCGGCTCGATCGAGGATCTGCTCGCGTTGTCGGCCGACACGGTCATGCAGATCGTCTCGCCGCTGCGACGCGGAGTCGACATCGACGCCGCGAGCCGGCTGCGCCTCGACACCGACGTGCTGTACACCGCGGTGTTCAAGCGTCTGCACGACGGAATCCCGTTCGTCCTCACCACCGTTCATCTGCCCGAGCACGTCGCGGCACACGTGCTCGATTCGCCCGAGTTGCACGCGGGCGCGTCGAGCCGGAACACGATGATCGGCCTGCTCGAACCCCATCTCGACAGCCCGATCGTCGAAGCCGCACAGTCCATCACGGTCGCCCTCGCCACCGAACAGGTGGCGACGGAATTGAACTGTGCCGTGGGGCATCCGCTGCTGCGCGTCGACCGGTTGTACTCGGACGACGCCGGGGCCCTCACCGAGCTGTCGGTGAGTTACTTTCTGCCCGAGCACTACACCTACCGCGTCACCCTCCGGCGAGCCGGTCTCTGATCGTCGCCGCACATCGACAGGAGCAACAATGCGGGTTTTCAACGGAATCGACGAGGTCGAGAAGGCCGTCGGCGAGCACCTGGGTCACAGCGACTGGCTCGAGATCGACCAGAAGCGGATCGACCTGTTCGCCGAAGCCACCGGCGATCACCAGTGGATCCACGTCGACCCGGAGCGTGCCGAGGACGGCCCGTACGGCAGGACCATCGCCCACGGCTACCTGACCCTGTCGCTGCTGCCGGTCCTCGGCACCCAGATCTTCTCGCTCGAAGGGCTGAAGATGAAGGTCAACTACGGCAGCAACAAGGTTCGTTACCCCGCGCCGGTCCCCGTCGGTTCGCGGATTCGTGCCGGTGCGGAGTTCACGTCGCTCGAGCGCACCACCAAGGGCGCGAACCTCGTGGTCGGATACACCATCGAGATCGAGGGAGGGGAGCGTCCGGCGCTGGTCGCCGAGACGGTGGTCGTTCTCGTTCCCTGATCGTCAGGGAATGTCGATCCGGAGGATGCGATCGTCGTCGTCGGCCGGGCTGCCGCGACCGTCCCGGTTGGACGTCGTCAGCCACAGAGAACCGTCCGGCGCGGCGACGACGGTCCGCAGCCTCCCGTATTCACCGCGGAGAAGGCTGGTGACGGTCTCTGCCCCGTCGTCTCCGACGCCGATCCGCCACAACCGTTCTCCCCGCAGACCCGCCATCCACAGACTGCCGTCGAACCACGCCAGCCCGGACGGGGATGCTTCCGAGACCGGCCAGGTGAGTACCGGGTCGACGAATTCGTCGGAGCCACCCGTTCCCTCGATCTCGGGCCAGCCGTAGTTCGCTCCGGCCGTCACGAGATTCAACTCGTCGACGTCGTTCTGCCCGAACTCCGACGCCCACAACCGTCCCCGGTCGTCGAACGCGAGTCCCTGCACGTTGCGGTGGCCGAGCGAGTGCACCGGCGACGCCGGATCGGGGTTGCCGGGTGCCGGCTCGCCGTCGCCGGTGATGCGAAGAATCTTGCCGCCCAGCGATTCCGGATCCTGGGCGAGTTCGCGCTCGCCCGCTTCGCCGGTGGCGACGTACAGCATCCCGTCGGGGCCGAAGATCATCCGCCCGCCGTCGTGGATCCGGCCGGCCGGGATGCCGTCGAGGATCACCTCCGGTTCTGCGAGGGCGGTGCCGTCGAAGGTGGTGCGCAGTACCCGGTTGTCGCTGTCGGTGGTGACATACAGGTACACGAATCGGTCGGTGTCGAAGGTCGGGGAGACCGCGATCCCCAGCAGTCCCGATTCGCCCTGTGCGAGCGTGTCGTCGATGCGGCCCACCTCGCGGGTCGCGCCCTCGCTGATCTCGACGATCCGGCCGGTGTTGCGTTCGGTCACCAGTGCAGAACCACCGGGAAGAAAAGCAACTCCCCACGGAGTGTCGAGACCGGACGCGACGATGCCGGTCACGCGCGGAGTGCCCGCCCCGGGCGTCGATGGCTCGGCGACGGTACGGCTCACCCGGGCGGTGCCCTCGTCGACGGACGGACTCGACGGGGACGCGCATGCCCCGAGATGCACGGCTGTTGCTGCGGCGACCAAGCTCGCGAGAAATGTCCGTGGCATGGGTCGATCCTCTCTTGCCGAGGTCCGTTCCGCCGGCGAATTCCCGGTGCTCGACGTCAGGACGAGAACGCGAGCCGGACCTGGGTCCGGCCGAGCACCCGCCTGTCGTCGACGGATACCGTGATATCGATGCGTGCGGTGCGCTCCGCCTCGTCGAGGTGGCCGACCTTCGCAGACACCGACAGGACGGCACCGTGCATCGGGTCGACCACCACGGGGCGCGTGAACCGTGTCTCGTAGGAGACGACCGCGGTGGGATCCCCGAGCCACTCCGTGACGGTCTGCAGGGCGAGGGCTGCGGTGAGCATTCCCTGACAGAGCACTCCGGGGAGCCCCTCACCGGCAGCGACGGCGTCGTCGTAGTGGATCGGGTTGAAGTCGCCCGAGGCTCCGGCGTAGCGAACCAGGTCGTTGCGGGTCACCGTCAGTTCGGTCTTCGCGATGATCGCACCGGCCTCGAGCTCGTCGAATCGTCGTGCGGTGCCGAGTGTCATGCGTCGTCTCCTCGGTGAAGCAATGTCGACGTGACCACCGCGACCAGATCGCCCGTGTGGTCCCGGATCTCGCAGACCGTGGACAGGATGTGGCTGCCGGCGCGTTCGGTGACCTCCGTGATGGTGAGCGTCGTGGTGAGATCGTCGCCGGCCACGATCGGGCGCCGGTGCTCGACCTTCTCCGATCCGTGCACCACCCGGTGCAGCTCGAGACCGGTACCCGGCGACTCCAGAAGCTGCGTCACCGAAGGGCTCTGGACGACGGTGGTGAAGGTCGTGGGAGCCACGACATCGGTGAAGCCGGCGGCTCGGGCTGCCTCCGGGTCGAGATGAATCGGATGCGTCGATCGGACGGCGCGGGCGAATTCCCGGATCTTCTCCCGGCCGACGAGATAGGACGTCGGCGGAAAAATGCGTCCGGCGAGGTCGGCGTTCAGCGGCATCAACGCAGCCTAACGGCGTGCGAGGCGGATCGGTGTCGTGTTCGTGACCTACACCGAATTCGAGGTGATCGTGTGGGGACCGCCCAGGAGTCACGTGTTGCACCCTCGTGCCGCGACCTTCCATCGCTCGACCACCGCGCCACCGGAGACCGTGATCAACTCGTCCGCGAGATTGACGGCATTGCACACGTGATTGGGAATCACCTGCACCCTCTGCCCGAGAGCAGGGCGGGTGGACGGGTTCGGCCACTGCACCGTCGCGTGATGCTCCGACATCGCCGTGATGCGGGCCTCGGGCTCGCCGAGGATGCGTCCGTACCCGGTGGCCCAGGCCGCCCGATCGGCGCCGAGCACCTTCGAACCCGCATCGAGGACGACGATTTCGTCGCGAGCCGAGACGACGGTGGCCAGGACGGTCAGCGCGATGTCCGTTTCGCTCACCACCCCGAGTTCGAGTTGCTGCGCATCGCCGAAGACGTACACGCCGGGGCGCAATTCGGTTGCGACCGTGGGTACCTCGAGCAGCGCCGTAGGGGAGGAGCCACCGCTGATCACGGACGGCTCGATTCCGGCAGCGCGGAGCGACGCGGCGGCGGTTGCCAGTGCGCCGGCCTCCTCCCGGGCGGCGCTGCCCGGCGCGTCGGGTGTGTACGAGTGGCCGGGGAAGGTGAAGACACCGCGCACGTCGAGACCCGCCTCGCGAGCCGCCTGTGCCACGGTTCCGGTCTGCTCGGGCAGCACGCCCGTGCGGTGGTGACCGCTGTCGATCTCGATCAGTACCCCGATCGTCGTGCCGGCATGTTCGACGAGCTGCCGGGCGCCGGTCTCGGAGTCGATCCCGACGGTGAGCCGCACCCGGCCGGCCAGCGCGCGCAAGCGGGCACCGCGAGCCGCGTCGACCCACAGCGGATACGCGACGAACAGATCGTCGAAACTCGCATCTGCGAAGACCTCGGCCTCGGAGACGGTCGCGACGGTCAGGCCGCGGGCTCCGGCATCGAGTTGGCGACGCGCGATCTCGACGCACTTGTGCGTCTTCGCATGCGGTCGCAGCGACAGGCCCCTCGCGCGGGCGGATTCCGCCATGCGCGCGAGGTTGCGATCGAGGATGTCGCGGTCGACGAGCAGTGTCGGAGTGGTGTCGGGATCCATGGCCGAACCGTAGACGTTCGGGACCGGACATTTGGAGAGTGCGCGACCTCTTTTTCGTGTTACCCTCCCCCCATGAGTGGTGTGGGTCACAATCCTGGGGATTTCGACGTCATCGTCCGGGGTGGTCTCTGGTTCGACGGGACGGGTGCGCCGGGCATCATCCGTAACCTCGGCATCCGCGACGGTGTCGTCGTCACCGCGACTCCCGACGACCTGCCGGCCGGACCGGACACCGAGGTGATCGACGCGCACGGACGCTGGGTGATGCCCGGCTTCGTCGACACCCACACTCACTACGACGCCGAAGTGCTCGTGGGTCCGGGCCTGCCCGAATCGGTGCGGCACGGTGTCACGACCGTGCTCATGGGCAACTGCTCGATCTCGACGGTGTTCGTGCCGCCGGTCGACGCCGCCGACCTGTTCAGCCGCGTCGAAGCGCTCCCGCGCGAGCACGTCCTCTCGGCACTCGAGAAGTCCCGGACCTGGAGGACGCCCCGCGAGTACATCGAGGCGCTGAACACGTTGCCGCTCGGGCCGAACGTGACTGCCTTCGTCGGGCATTCGGATATCCGGGCGTCGGTGATGGGACTCGGGCGCTCCACGGAGGCGGCGAACCGGTCCAACCGCGCCGAACTCGCCGACATCGACGCGCGGGTCGAGGACGCCCTCGACGCGGGCTTCCTCGGCGTGTCCACCATGACGAACCCGTGGGACAAGATGGACGGCGACCGCTACCGTTCGCGCACCCTGCCCTCGACCCATGCGTCGTGGTCGGAATTCCGCCGCCTGCACAAGATTCTGCGTCGGCGCGGTCGCACCCTGCAGGCCGTGCCGAACCTGAACACCAAGTACGACGTCGCCTTCTTCGCCCTCGCCAGCACCGGCATCGGACGCAAGCCGATGAAAACGTCGGTGCTCGCCGCGGCCGACACCAAGGCCGAACGGTGGGTCAACCGCATCTTCGGTCCGATCGCGTTCGCGGCCAACCGGATCGGTAAGGGCGCCTTCCGCTGGCAGCACCTGCCCACGACCTTCGAGGTGTACTCCGACGGCATCGACCTCGTCGTCTTCGAGGAGTTCGGATCGGGCCGTGCCGCACTCCATCTGCAGGACGAACTCGCCCGCAACGATCTGCTGAGCGACGAGGCCTACCGTCGCTGGTTCCGGCAGGACTTCGAGAAGAAGTTCTCACCCCGGGTGTGGCACCGCGACTTCGACGACACCCGGATCGTCGAATGCCCCGACACCTCGCTCGTCGGCCGGTCGATCGGCGACGTCGCGCGCGAGAGGAAACTGCACCCGGTCGACACCTTCCTCGACCTCGTCGTCGAGTACGGACGGAAGTTCCGGTGGCACACCGTGATCGCCAACGACCGCGCGAAGGTTGCGGACCGGCTCATCCGTACGCCCGGTGTCACCGTGGGATTCTCGGATGCCGGCGCCCATCTGCGGAACATGGCCTTCTACAACTTCGCGATCTGCCTGCTCCGCCGCGTCCACGACGCGGAGAAGAGGGGCGTCCACGACGCCGGGAAGAAGGGCAGGCCGTTCCTGACGCTGCCCGAGGCCGTCCGCAAACTCACCGGCGAACTGGGCGACTTCTACGGGATCGACGCCGGTTACCTGCGGGTGGGGGATCGCGCCGACTTCGTCGTCGTCGATCCTGCCGGGCTGAACGGCGACGTCGATGCCTATCACGAGGCTCCGCTCGCGGAGTTCGGTGGCATCCGCCGCATGGTCAACCGGAACGATCGCGCGGTGGCGGCGACGGCGGTCGCCGGGCGGGTGGTCTTCCGCGACGGCAGGTTCGTGCCCGGTTACGGACGCACAGTCGGCACCGGCCGGTTCCTGCGCGCAGGGGTGAAAGAGCGGGGACCCGCGCCGATCCGCACCCCGGCGGGCGAGCCTGTCGCGTGAGTGCACCCGCCGTACGACGTACCCAGCAGGAGCGCAGGGAGCAGACGATCGGTCGCATCCTCGACGCGACCATCGCCTCTCTCGCCGAGCTCGGCTACACCGCTACCACGATCGGCGAGGTGTGCCGGCGCTCGGGGGTGTCGTCCGGTGGGGTGTTCCGGCATTTC
This sequence comes from Rhodococcus sp. R1101, assembly GCF_000278445.1. NCBI lineage: Bacteria > Bacillati > Actinomycetota > Actinomycetes > Mycobacteriales > Nocardiaceae > Rhodococcus > Rhodococcus sp. R1101. The sequence goes on along the minus strand of NZ_AJVB01000004.1, from coordinate 11,420 downwards.
CCGACCCGGCTGGACCTGATGATCGCGGCGGCCGACGCCGTACGGGAACGACAGTTCGCGAACTTCCAGGCGGGACTCGCGGCGCTCGGTGACGAGCGGGCGGACGCCGTCGACTCGGTGCGGGTGTGCCTCGAACTGCTGCGCACCGCGTGCCGGGCACCGATGAACGCCGCCTGGTACGAACTGCTCGGTGCCGCGCGCACCGATGCGGCGCTGCGCGACCACCTGGCACCGATGGCGGAGCGATACCACGCCCAGATCGTGGATTTCGGCAGGTCGCTGCCGGTCGCGGCACGGTTCCCGTCCGACGTCTTCGACACCCTCCTGCTCTCGCTCGTCCACATGTTCGACGGTGAGGCACTCGCGTCGACGGTGCATCCGCAGCCGGAACTCGAGGAGCGACGGATCGACCTGATGGCCCGAATGTTGACGCTCGTCACATCTGACATAGGTTCGGATGATGAGCACTAATGGATCTGCTCCTCGGTGGTTCGTCGACGCCCTCGCTGCGCCCGTCGAGACGGGGAAGGTCGAGGTAGCCGGTGCGGCCATCGCCTACCGGGCGTGGGGCGAATCCGGCCGGGAAGGCGTCGTGCTGGTGCACGGCGGTATGGCGCATTCGGGATGGTGGGACCATATCGGCCCGCAGCTCGCGGCCGGTCGGCGCGTCGTCGCGCTCGACCTGAGCGGTCACGGCGACAGCGACCACCGCGAGCACTACACCCTGGAAGCGTGGACCGAGGAGGTCCTCGCGGCGGCCGAAGCCGGCGGGATCAGCGGCCCGCCGGTCCTGATCGGCCACAGCATGGGTGGGATCGTGTCGTTCGCGGCCTCGCACCTGCACGGCGACAGGCTCAGGGGCGTGGTGATCATCGACTCGCCGATCCGCGACATGACGCCCGAGGAACTCGAGATGCGTGCGAAGGCCGTCGCGAGCGCGAGGTCGCCGAAGGTGTACGCCGCGGTGGAGGACGCCGTCTCGAGGTTCCGTCTCGTGCCGCCGCAGGACGACGCCGAACCCTACGTGCTCGAGCACATCGCCCGCGGGGCGCTGAAGCAGGTGGACGGGGGCTGGTCGTGGAAATTCGACAATCTCCGGATGGGCCGCGAGGGACGCCGTAGCCTCGAGGTGATGAACCCGGGATGTGCTGTCGCCTACTTCCGTTGCGAACGCGGCATCATCGACGATGCGCTCTACGGGCGGATCGTCGACAACCTGGGCCCGGATGCACTTCTGATCGATCTTCCGGCCTCGGGACACCATCCGATGATCGATCAACCGCTCGCTGTCGTCGCTGCAGCACGCACGCTGCTGGGAGCCTGGGGGAGATAACCGCATGAATCTGCTCCGACCGGTCGCTGTCCGTATCGGAGCGTTGCCGTGGCTGCCACGGTATTCACGGCCGATCATCGTGGTGGACAAGACCATCCAGCGCGTCACACGCGGCAGGGTGACCCTGCTCGCGATCGCGGGGCTGCCGTCTCTCGTCCTCACCGTGAAAGGCCGGAAGACCGGCGAACCGCGGTCCACACCCCTGCTGTGTGTGCCGCACGAGGAGAAATGGCTCGTGGTGGGGTCGAACTGGGGGCACCCGAAAGCGCCGGCCTGGGTGGTCAACCTGCGCGCGGCCGACCGGGCCGAGGTGCTGTACGACGGGCACGAACATGCGGTGTCGGTGCGGGTCGCGGAAGGTGAGGAACGCGAGCGGCTGTGGCAGGTGCTGCTGCGGACGTGGCCGAACTACGCGCTGTACGCGAAGCGCACCGACCGGGTGCTCCCCGTGTTCGTTCTGACGCCGTTCGGATCCTGATCCGGGATCAGAAGGGGCGGTCGGCTTCCTCCACGCTCACCGGTCTGCGCCGTTCGCGCAACAGGTGCCGCGCCGCCCAGTCGAGCCAGAAACCGAGGAAACCGATCACGACGATCACGGCCATGACCTGGTCGTAGGCGAGCTGGTCGCGGGCGTTGAGGATCTGATAGCCCAGACCGGAACGCACACCGAGCATCTCGGCGGGGACGAGCACGACCCAGGCGATGCCGAGACCGACCCGCAGACCGGTCTGCACTTGCGCGCGGATGGCGGGCAGCACGACGGTGGTGAGCAGTTCGAGACGCGTCGCGCCGAACGAGCGGGCGACCATCGGATAACCCTGGTCGATGCCGTGCACGCCGGCCGCCGTGTTGATGACGATCGGCCAGATCGCCGCGGCGGCGATGAGGAAGAAGACCGGCTGGTGCCCGATACCGAACAGCGCCACCGCGATCGGCGCCCAGGACAGCGGCGAGATCATCCGCAGGAACTGCATGATGGGCATCGTTGCGCGCTCGACCAGCGGGTTGAGTCCGATCAACAGCCCGAGCGGAATGCCGAGCGTGGCGGCGATCAGCAGACCCACCAGCAGGCGCCACAGGCTCGCGAGAGCGTCGGGCAGCAGGACACCGCGCGCGAGCAGATCCACGATCGCCGGGAAGACGTACTGCGGGGCGAACTCCCGCACGAGCGAATCCGGTGCGACGAGCACCGTCGTGACGAACCACCACAGAGCGACGGCGATGACGATGGCGACGGCCTGGGGGACGAACGGCAACCGCCGGGCGGTGCGGGCGGCTTCCGGCGCCGTGCGGGTCGGGGCGCTCACGAAGGATCGACCTCCTCGGTGCGGGTGAGATCGGTGGGAAGGCCGAAGGCATCGGTGCCGTCGACGCGGGTGAGGGACGTGCGGACGAACCGGTCGTCGACGAGATCGCCGTGCACGGTCGCAGGATCGAGACGCGACAGGAAACGCGTGTCGCCGTCGACGACGGTGTCGTGCATCGCCTCGATCAGCGCCGCGGTGAAACTCGGGAACGGGAACGGTTGGTACCCGATACGCTGCGGCTGCCACTGCGGGTGCACAGTGCCGGCCTCGCGGTCGGGATAGGTGAGCGCCTCGGTGATCGCGGGCAGCGGCTGCGGCAGATAACCGGAGGACAGCATCGCGGCGGCGGCCCGACGGTCGGCACCGATCTGCACCTGGGCGGAGACCACCGAGTCGGTGAGGGCCTGGACGGCGACGGGGTCGCGTTCGATCAGATCCTCGTGCACGAGCAGAGCGCAGCACGCATGGTCGCGCCAGACGTCGCCGAGGAACCGGTGGATCCGGCCCACCCCGCGGACCTCGGCGGCGGCGTTGAACGGATCGGCGACGGTGAACGCGGCGATGGACCCGTTCGCCAGGGCCGGGATCATGTCGGACGGTCCCATGACGACGAGTCCGACGGTGCGGGCGGACTTCGACGGCGCCTCCCGCACGACCGGTGTCAATCCGTGCGCCCGCAACAGCTGCTGCAGGGCGATGTTGTGGATCGACCACCAGAACGGGATCGCCACCTGCTGCCCGGCGAGATCGCTGAGGTCGGTGATGTGCGGCGCGACCGTCAGCGCCGAGCCGTTGGTGTGGTTCCAGCCGAGGATCCGCACGGAACTGCCCAGGCTGTACCGCAACTGGACCGCCATGGGCATGAGCAGGTGCACGACGTCGACGCGGCGGCTGACGAACGCCTCGGCGAGCGACGCCCAGCTGCGGAAGAGCACCGGCTTCGCCGCATCGACCACACCGGCGGGATACAGGCTCGACCCGTGCGCGACGAGCAGCGGTGCGGCGTCGGTGATCGGGAGGTAGCCGATGCGCAGCCGTCCCGTGCGGTTGGTGCGGTCGGCGGTCGCGGTGCGCGCGAGATCGACGACCCCCGCGACACCACCGGCAGCCGCAAGCCCGAGCGCACCGCGCATCAGGGTGCGACGGCTGAACAGACCCGGATCGGTCATGTCGTGGACAGCGACGAATCGCGGTAGTGCGCAAGGATCGCCGGGCGCAGAGCATCGCGGTCGAGTGCCGACATGTCGCCGAGCGTCCATTCCTGGTGCACCACACCCGAACTCCCGAACAGTGCGATGCGGTCGGCGAGTTCGAGCGCCTCGTCGATGTCGTGGGTGACGAGGACCGTCGTGAAACCGAGATCGCGCGCGAGTTCGCCGAGCCACGACCGCAGGTCGGATCGGGTGGCCGGGTCGAGGGCACTGAACGGCTCGTCGAGCAGCAGCAGCCGCGGACGCACCGCGACGGCGCGGATGACGGCGATGCGCTGGGCCTGACCTCCGGACAGCTGATCGGGGTAGTAGCCGGCGAGCGAGGAGAGACCGAAGCGTTCGAGGAGCGAATCAGCGTAGGTGGTGTCGAACCGCTCGCGGTGAGCGGCGAACCGCCCACCGAAGGCGATGTTCTCGCGAACGGTCAGCCACGGCATCAGGAAGGGCTGCTGGAAGACCATTCCCGTGTGCGGACGATTGTCGCCCTCGGTGTCGGGCCAGTCGACGGAGCCGCGGTCGAGGTGATCGAGACCCGCGACGATCCGCAGCAGCGTCGACTTGCCGCTCCCGCTGCTGCCGAGCACGACGAGGAACTCGCCGGTCGCGATGTCCAGATCCACTCCCTGGAGGACCGGGGCGCGGCGACCGGCGAAGCTCTTGTACCCGTTCGTTATTCGTACTGCGACAGTTCCCACCGCAGCTGTCCTTCCGACGGCGATTGAATGGGCAGGAAGGCCGCCTCACGGAATCGGCGGTTGGTGGCGCTCGCCGTCGCGTATCCGGCACCGCCGCGCAGCGTCGCCTCGAGGCGGGTCGCGGCGACCGCGACGACCGAACCGTCGAGGCGCAGACGGATGAACTCTGCGGGAGCGATCGCGCCGGGGTCGGTGGCGAAGCGGTACAGCCGTTCGCGCAGCGAGTCGTATCGGGCCGAGAGTTCTTCGTACTCACCGGTGAATTGTTCGCCGAGTCCGTGCAGGCGGCCTGCGGCCTCGGTGAGCGACGCGCGTGCGATGCCCACGCAGAACGAGGTCTGCAGCATCATGAAAGTGGGCCGGATCGAGCCGCAGAAGCCGGCGAGGTTCTCGGTGAGGATGTGCGACCGAGGTATCCGCACACCGTCGAACTTCAGGGAGGTCGACGCCGTGGCACCCAGCGCGAGCAGTTCGGGTGAATCCGCGATGGTGATGCCGTCGGTGTCGGCGCGGACCACGGCGACGAGGCGATCCCCGTCCGCCGTGCGGGCCGGGAAGACGATCACCGAATCGGGAAAGACGTTGGACGCCCAATGGATCGGTCCGGTGACGGCGATCCCGTCGTCGGTCCGCTCGGCGACGAGGGGAAGTTCGCCGAGTCCGGCGAGGTGCTTGAGGGCCGCGGCCATGGCGGTGACGCCGATCGTGCGGCCGGACGCGAGATCGTCCCGATACCGGTCGCGCAGGAACTGCGGTGCGCGATCGATGTATTCGAGTGCCATGCGTTGTGCCCACAGCGAGAAGCCGACGGTGAGCGATGCGGCGGCGACCTCGTCGATGACCGCGACCATCTCGGAGAGACACTCCCCATCCAGCCCCTTGTGGAGCAGGCCCAGCTCGCCCGTGCGGGCGATGTCGGTGCGGATGTCGGTTTCTCCGCGATCGAGAGCAGCGGCGCGATCGCGTACGAATTCTGCGATCGCCGCGCGCTGGTGCTCGCTCGTTCGGTCAATGGCCGCGGTCATCGGGTGCTTATCCTTCGAGGGAGTGGAGACGGTCGATGGGGGTGCTGACGACCTCGCGGGCGCGGACGACCGCGGCCTCGTCGGGGGCGTTGTAGAAGCACAGGCACTTGTCCATGTCCTCGCGGACGTAGGTGCGCAGGAAGCTCACCTCGGGGACGTCGGCGTACTTCGGCGAGTTCGCCTTCTTGCGGGCGAGGTAGGTCTCCATGTCGATCGTGTCGGGGATGTCCCATTCGACGAGGTAACCGGCCTCGGGTCGGGTGGCCTTGATCTGATCGAGCTCGGCGCCGACGAGACGGACCTCGTTCGGCCCGACGATCTCCGCGACGTCGAGGGCGGCGGACTCGAGCTGGGCGGGGCGGCACGCGTCGAACTCGGCGATCGCGAACACGCGCGTGCCACCGGTGGTGACCTGCGATTCGATCAGTTCGCCGCCGGCGGCGACGACAGCCTCGCCGAAGGCCTTGATGGCGGCCTCGGCCCGGCCTTCGGTGGGGACGAGTTCGTAGAGATACAGCGACATGAGGTCACCTTCCGGGAAGTGGAATCGGAACTGTGACCGGTCCGGGCACGGCGGGTCGCCGTTCCGTCTTCGGACGAGGGGGCGACTACGGCATGCGGCACACGCGGGCGAGGCCGGTCAGAAAGGGGAGTGACAACACGCAGCAGTCGACACCCGCACGAGATCCACGTGCAGGCGTCGAGTCAGAAGGCTGTGTGTCACGTGCTCCACCGTACTGTGAATAGAACGGTCTGTCTATCGCGCCGTGTCCGTTACTCTGGGCTCGTGCGTACGTTTGCCGAGGATCGAGCGACCGGCACTCCGAAGGGGGCGGCCGAGCGAGCACCGTCCAAGCCCTCGCCCGCCACCCGTCTGCTCGACACCGCGAGCGCGCTCTTCGCCGAGCACGGTATCCGTGCGGTGGGGATCGACCGCATCCTCGCCGAGGCAGGCGTCGCCCGTGCGAGCCTCTACTCGTCGTTCGGGTCGAAGGACGCACTGGTGCTGGCGTATCTGGACGACCTCGACCGGCGCGACCGGCGGCGATGGCACGCCGCCGTCGAACCGCTCGACGATCCGATCACGAAGATCCTCACCTTCTTCGATCTCGCGATGCAGTCGGCGCCGAAGAAGAACTTCCGCGGATGCCAGTACGCCAACGCCGCGACGGAGTTTCCGCAAGAACTCCTCGAACCCGTACTCGCACACCGGGAATGGCTGAATTCGACGCTCGTCGACCTGCTGAATCTCGCCGGGGCGACCGAATCCGAGGTGGTGGCCGGGCGCGTGCAACTGATCTACGACGGTGCCTTGTCCGGCAGCAAGTTCGAGCACTCCGTCGAACCGATCCGGCTCGGCCGCGACATGGCTGCAGCGATCATCGAGACGCACCTCCCCCGCTGACCCGGGGTCCGCGTCGACCCGTGGACTCAGCCTGCCGAGTTGCTCCGCTGCTGTGTGCGGCGCTCCGTGGTCGCGGAGATTGCCGGCCGCGGCACGAGAGCGCGGAAACACACGCTCGCCAACACGAAGGTGCCGAGCGTTCCCAGCACCGCGGCAATGCCCGTCGAACCGGGCCGGCCGTCGATCGTGTAGTCGGCGAGCGCGCTGTCGGCGAGCCGGTGTTCCTCGACCTCCCGTGCCATGCAGTCGCCCGAGAGGGCCTCGGCGAGCGCGTCGATCTCGCAACCGCGCGTGGTGGCCACCTCGAGAGCGCCGGGAGTGTCGACGGCGAGCGGCGCCAGGATCCCGGCCACGACGAGCGTGGTGAACGCCAGCCCCACGAACAGCGTCCCGCGAGCGCGCGGATGCGGCGGTGGGGGCGGCGAGGCATTCGCGTCGAAAGGATCGACGGGCAGCCGCGTCAGATGGACCGATTCCGGGGAGACCCGCGCGACGGCGAGCACGACGGCGGCCGTCACCAGCCCTTCGACAACCCCGACCGGAACGTGGGTCGCATACAGGAATCCGATGTTCGACACCGGCACCGTGGAGGTGCCACCGAGTGCGTATTCGACGACGAAGCCCGTCACGGCGGCGAGGACCGAGACGAACCCGCCGACGAACGAGACCAGGCCGAGCGTGACGAACGGTCGAACGCCGCGGTGTTCACACAGTGCGCGCAGTGCCGTGGCGGTGAGAAAACCGGCGGCGACCGCGACGAGCACCATGTTGGTGACATTGGCGCCCAACGCCGACAGGCCGCCGTCGGCGAAGACGAAGGCCTGCACCACCAGGACGATCGTCAGCGCGACCGCGCCCACGAACGGGCCGAGCAGGATCGCCGCGAGTGCGCCCCCCACGACATGCCCGCTGACCGCGGGCAGGACGGGTACGTCGACCACCTGCAGGGCGAACAGCAGGGCGCAGACCGCCGCTGCCGTCGGCACCGTCCGCTTGGTCAGATCGTTGCGCGCGTACCAGGCGGCGATGCTGATCCCGATCACGGCGATGACGAAGAACCACGCGGATGCGCGGCCGGCGATCAGGCCGTCGCCCATGTGCAGGGCGAGGACGTCCGTGCCGGCGAACCCACTCGTATCGACCATCTCCGATGTCCCTCCCACCGACGGAGTGCTCTGCGGCGAAGGCTAGTACCGGCATCGGGGGAGGCGGAGCGTTTTCGAGAGCTCGGCGGGACGGGAGCCTGGGCAAAAAGTGAAACCCGTTCTATATTTGCGTCATGTACGAGTGGTCCGACACAGACCTCATGTTCCGCGATGCGCTTCGCGGTTTCATCGAGAAGGAAATCCGCCCGCACGTCGACAGTCTCGAATCGGGAGAACTGCCGCCGTACGACATCATCCGGAAGTTGTACGCGACTTTCGGCATCGACGAGATGGCCCGGGAGTCGCTCGACCATGCCCTCGCGAAAGAGGAACGCGGAGAGAAGTCTTCGGGATCGTCCGGTGGAACCGGCGGGTCGCCGGGGATGGCGGCGTTGCTCAATATCGAGATCGCCGGGGTGAGTCTCGGGCTCATCGCCTCGCTCGGCGTCAGCCTCGGCCTGACCGCGGGCACGATCCGCAGCCGCGGAACCCTCGCGCAGAAGAAGCGGTGGTTGCCGGAGTTGGTGACCTTCGAGAAGGTCGGCGCATGGGCTATCACCGAACCCGATTCGGGCTCCGATGCGTTCGGTGGGATGAAGACGACGGTGCGCCGCGACGGGGAGGATTACATCCTCAACGGGCAGAAGACCTTCATCACCAACGGTCCGTACGCCGATGTGATCATCGTGTACGCGAAACTCGACGAGGGGGATCCCTCGATCGATCGCCGCGACCGCAAAGTGCTCGCATTCGTGCTGGACAAGGGCATGGAGGGACTCATCCAGAGCCCGCCGTTCAAGAAGATGGGCATGAATTCCTCGCCGACGGGCGAATTGTTCTTCGACAATGTGCGCCTGACCCGCGACCGGTTGCTGGGGGAGACCGAGGAGGGTGGCCGTAGCGACGGCAAGGACAGCGCGCGGGAGTCGTTCGCCGCCGAGCGCATCGGTATCGCCTATCTGGCCCTGGGCATCATCGAGCAGTGCCTGAAGCTGTGTACCGAATATGCGAAGTCGCGGAAGCTGTGGGGCAAGGAGATCGCGCAGTTCCAGTTGATCCAGCTCAAGCTCGCCGAGATGGAGATCGCGCGGGTGAACGTCCGCAACATGGTCTTCAGTGCCATCGAACGCGCGCAGGCGGGAAAGCCGGTGAGTCTGTCGGAGGCCTCCGCGATGAAGCTGTACTCGTCGCGGGCGGCGACCGAGGTGGCGATGGAGGCCGTGCAGTTGTTCGGCGGGAACGGATACATGGCCGAATATCGCGTCGAACAACTCGCCCGGGATGCGAAATCACTGATGATCTACGCCGGTAGTAACGAAATTCAGGTAACACATATCGCGAAGGGATTGCTGGCGCAGTAACCTCCGGATGCAACCGCTCGAAATACGCAAAAAGGACAAATCTCGAGCGGGGGATGACAATTCACCCGATGTGTCGACTATTGTTCGCCATGAGCAAAGTTATGCCGGTCGCCGACGAGGGGAGCGACCGGTTCCAGAGGGGAATCCGAGCGGAAATCGGGGGAGCGATGTACGCGGAACGAAAGGGCGGCGAAAAGCCGTCGGTGACAACGGACGGCCGGAGCGCTCGTGCAGAGCGTACCCGGCAGGCCGTCATAGAGGCTCATATCGCGCTCATTCGAGCGGGAGAGCTCAAACCCACAGGGGCGCAGATCGCGTCGCGGGCCGGGGTGTCCCTGCGATCGTTGTGGGGACACTTCGGCGATCTCGAGACGTTGTTCGCCGCAACCGGAGCCGAACTGATGCGGCGCCAGGACGACGCCTACGAGCCGATCGATCCGGCGCTGCCGCTCGACGAACGGATCGATGCCTACTGCAGGCAGCGGGCAGAACTGCTCGAGTACATCGCGCCGTTCGCGCGGTCGTCCGAGATTCGCGCCCCGTTCTCGCGCGAGCTGCAACGCAACCGCATGCGCTATCTCGACAGGGCGCGATACGAGATCAGGGCGCTGTTCGCCGACCAGCTCGAGGGCGTCGACGAGGCCGTCCGCGCCGACATCGAGAACCTGCTGGGCGTGTCCACGACGTGGCCGACCTGGGTCTCGCTGCGGGACGTGCTGCGCCTGCCCGTGCCGGAAGCCGTCGAGGTCATGAAACGGGCGGTGTCGGCGCTGCTGATGGAGGCCTCCGGCGCCGCCCGGAAGCAGACGGTCGCCCGCGCTGCGCAGGAGAAGGCCGCGATGGCGGTGCACCGGATCGCTCCGCAGTCCCGGACTGCCGCGACGATGGCGCCGCGCGAACAGGTCGTCGTCCCGGCCTGAACGGGCAACGCGCCGGTCAGCTCCGGCGGGCGCGTGCCGAGAGGAAGGTCTCGACCGCAGGTAGTGCGGCCGAGACCGTCTCGGCATGATCCACCCCACGCAGGATCGCGAGTCGCGCACCGGGCACGGTGCGCGACAACGCGCGGGTGTCCTCCACCCGCAGGCGATCGTCCGACCCGACGACGGCGAGGACGGGCACGTCGATGCCGGCGAGCGTGTCGTCGTCGATCCCCGGTTCCCGATCCGACCGGCGGAAGTAGGCGGCGAGGGCACGCGCGTCGTTCTTCAGGAACGCCGAGCGTGTCGCAGGATCGACAGGCCTGCGACGTCGTTCCTCCCAGGCACGGACGAAACCGTCCATGCCGTCGCGTTCGAGCACGTCGACGGTGCCGGGGAAGAACATCGCGTCCATCGACCCCTCCTGGGGCCGGGCACTCCCACCGAGCAGGGTCAGGCTCGCGAGCCGCTCCGGCGCTGCGACGGCCAGTGCGAGACCCGCACGAGCACCGAAGGAATAGCCGACGTAGTGCGCTCGGTGGGCCCCTGCTGCGTCCAGGACGGCGAGTAGATCCCCGACGATCGCGTCCATGGCGTAGGCGTCCTCGTCGTGAGGGGTGTCGCTGCGGCCGTGTCCACGCAGATCGGGCATGATCAGCCGGAAATCCCTACCGAGCGCCGTCACGTAGCCGAATGCGCGCCATACCGCCGACGACAGGGCACTGCCGTGGACGAGCAGAACCGCCGGTGAATCCTCGGCGCCCGCCGTGGTGAACCGGATCCGGGTGCCGTCGGCGGGGTTCGTCGCGTGGCTCATTCCAGCAGTATGTCCGAACGGCTCACCCGCCGAGTTCGACCGACCGATCCACCTGCACCTCTTCGAGGAATCGCTCGTCGTGCGAGACCACCACGAGCGCACCGTTGTAGGCGCGCAGGGCCTGGGTCAGATGCGCGAGGCCGGCCAGGTCGAGGTTGTTGGTGGGCTCGTCCAGCAGGAGCAACTGCGGGCGGGATCGGCCGC
>NZ_AJVB01000003.1:0-42944 GCF_000278445.1 Rhodococcus sp. R1101 | reverse complement strand
GTCGCTGGTGGGGATGTTCGGCCAGCAACCCCGGTTGCCGAAGACGCCGCCGTGCCCGACCAGCAGGACCCGTGCGCGCGGTGCACGTTGCTGAACGGCGGTGAGTGTCGCAGTGACCTTCGGTCCGAGCGCACTCAGTGAGGCGTCCATGCGCGAGACGGTGCCCGGGTCGGTGCGGCAGTGCGCGTCGCCGCCCGGAAGCTCGGTGTAGCACGCCGAAACGATCCCCGACCAGCCGACATCATTGCCACCGATGCTCAATGTGACGAGATTCGTGTCCGGGGCGAGCGAATCGATCTGCGGGGCGACCGATCCGGTCGACGTCTGCTGCGGGACGGATGTGATGTGTTCGGTGCGCGCACCCGTACAGGCGACGTTGACGAAGCCGACCGGGTGCAGCGAACCCGCGACGAGATTCGGATATCCCGCGTCGGCGCGGGCGCATCCGCTGATCATCGCCGCTGCGTCGAGGTAGGGTCCGGCGGCACGCGAGTCGCCGAGCGCGACGTAGCGAATGCCCTGCTCGCTGCCCGGGTCACTCATCGCGGATACCGGCCACACCATCGATGCAGCTGCCATGCCGGCGACGATCCCGGCTCGCACAATCGTCTTCATCCAGACCCTCCGACAGCATGTTCTCCCGGCTTGAGATCGGCACGAATTACAAACACGTTACGAGCAGCGGGTGAAGATCCCGGATGAAGCGCGGATGCACCTCGCCCCACCAGCACATTTTGTTTACCTTCCTGTTCGAACGGCTACCGTCCATCTGTGACCGCCCACAAAGTTCTCGACGGCCGCTACGAGCTGAGCGGCCTACTCGGCGTGGGCGGGAGCGGCGAGATCCACGACGGTTGGGACACTCGCCTCCACCGGCCCGTCGCGGTCAAACTGCTCGGACGGGAGTTCGGCAGCAGACCGGACGTACGACGACGTTTCGAGGTCGAGGCCCGGGCGGCCGCGGCCCTGAACCACCCTCGCATCGTCGCCGTGTACGACACAGGCGAACACGACGGACGTCCCTACATCGTTATGGAACGGCTCCCCGGCCGCACCCTCGCAGACGACATCTCTCGCGGACCCCTGCCCGGCGATCGGGTACGCACCGTGCTCGTCAGCATTCTCGAGGCTCTCGTCGCCGCACACGACGCAGGGATCCTCCATCGGGACATCAAGCCGGCGAACGTGCTCATCACAGAGAACGGCGAGATCAAGGTCGCCGACTTCGGCATCGCCAAGAGCGTCGGCGACGACCTCACCCGCACCGGTGAACTCGTGGGGACCGTCGCCTACCTGAGCCCGGACCGCATCACCGGACATGCCGCGTCCGTGACGGACGATCTGTACGCGGTGGGGATCGTCGGTTACGAATCCCTGTGCGGGCGGAGGCCGTTCGCCGAGGACAACATCCTCGCGCTGGCACGGGCCATCACACACGACCTACCGCAGCCACTGCCCGAGCTCCGTCCGGATGTCCATCCGGGACTCGTCGCGGTGATCGAGCGGGCCATGGCACGTGAGCCTTCCGACCGATTCCGCACTGCACGCGAGATGCTCTCGGCGCTGAGGAATTCCAGCGAATACCCTGCCGCGACGTCCCGCCTGCCGGCAGGATCCGTAGCCGGCCCGACAACCACCGCACACAGATCCACGGATCGTCCTCGTGGAGTTCTCCTCGCGACGGGACTGACGCTGGTCGGAGCGATCACCGTGGGCGGCCTCGCGCTGGGATTCGGACGGGATTCCGCCTCTCCGCCTGCCGCAACTCCGGAGACCGCCACTTCGGGCACCTCCGCGTCGCTTCCTCGACGGATACCGGCGACGACCGAGATCCCCCAGCCCACCGACTCCGGGGTCGTTCCGGCGAGCACCGCAGTCGAGACTCCGATCGTGCCCGTCCCGGAGACCGTCCCCGTCGCACCACCGACCGATTCCGTGCCCACGAGGTCCGGACCGGAGTCCCGCGGGAACAACGGGCCCGGCAACAACAACGGGAACGGCAGCGGAAATTCCCGGGGCAACAACGGGAACGGCAACGGCAACAACGGTAATGGGAACGGGAACGGGAACAGCGGCCGCGGCAACGGCAACGGCTGAGGCCGCTCAGCTCGATCCGCGCACCACGAGTTCGACGGGAAGTCGCGTCGACTCCGTTTCCCCGTCGCGCACGAGTTCGAGCAGCCGCTCGATGGCGGTCTCCCCGATATCGTGCGCGGGTGAACGCACGGTGGTGAGTGGCACCGGCAGCTGCGCGACGACGGGGATGTCGTTGTAACCGACCACGGCGAGATCGCCGGGGATGGACAGACCCAGGTCGCGGGCGACGCCGAGGATGCCGATGGCGATGGTGTCGCTGACCGCGAAGATCGCGCGGGGACGATTCGGACGAGCCAGCAGCGCACCGGCGGCCTCCACACCCCCGGCGACGTCGAAGCTCGACCGCACGATCCGCTCGGGCGGCAGTGACACCAACGCTTCCTTCAGGGTGTCGACGAAGCCGTCGCGGCGGTCGTGGGCGGTGCTGGCGTGGTCGGGACCGGCGATGATCGCCAGGTCGTCGTAACCACGGTCGAGCAGGTGCCGGGCGGCCAGCGCTCCCCCTCGGTAGTCGTCGCCCACCACGAACGGCAACCCCGCGTCGGCATGGCGGGTGACCGCCAGGATGGGCAGCGATCCGAGTGCCAGCGACTCGACGAACGGACGACCGGGAAGGTGCAGGCTGCTCAGCAGCAGACCGTCGACCTGGCGGCCCACGAGCAGCGCGATGGCGCGACGTTGCGCCTCGAGATCGTCGGGTGGACTCGACAGCAACACCGAATAGCCCGCTTTCGTGGCGGCTTCCTCGATGCCCTGGTAGGTGGTGGCGACCACGCCGTCGGTGAGCCGCGGCATGACGACGCCGAGAGTCGTGGTCTTGCGGGTGCGCAGGCTCGCTGCCCACAGGTTGGGCCGATATCCCAGTTCGGCCGCTACCTCCCGCACCCGCTGGGCGGAGTCCGACCAGCCGTCGACCGGTTCGGGCTGGCGCAACACCCGCGAGGCCGTCGAGACGTGAACGCCGGCGCGCTCGGCGATCTCCTTGAGTGTCGGGGCGCGGTCCGGACGGGGCATTCGGCTCTCCTGCTTGTTTCACATCGAGTTCGCTTTCCGGGTTGACGAGCCCGGAACATGCACTTAGCGTATGCCATGCAATCGTTCGTGCAAACGTTCTCGCAATCGTTCTGACAAACGTTTCCTCGACCACCGGAGAAAGCCATGTCCCACGTTCAGTCGCTGCCCCAGCTCTTCGCCCTCGACTCCCTGCTCGAGCAGGAGGAGATCGACATCCGCGACACCGTCCGCAAGTTCGGCAACGAGCGCATCCGCCCTCACGTGGCCCAGTGGTTCGAGGAAGCGAAGCTCCCGGCCCGCGAACTCGCCAAGGAGCTCGGGCAGCTGGGCGTGCTGGGCATGCACCTCGACGGTTACGGTTGCGCCGGCATGAGCGCCACCGCTTACGGCCTGGCCTGCCTCGAGCTCGAGGCCGTCGACTCCGGCATCCGCAGCCTCGTCTCCGTGCAGGGCTCGCTGGCGATGTTCTCCATCCATCACTGGGGCAGCGAGGAGCAGAAGCAGGAATGGCTCCCTCGCATGGCCGCCGGCGAGGCCATCGGCTGCTTCGGCCTGACCGAACCCGACTTCGGCTCCAATCCTGCCGGGATGCGCACCAACGCCAAGCGCGACGGTGACGACTGGATCCTCAACGGCACCAAGATGTGGATCACCAACGGCTCGATCGCCGACGTCGCCGTCGTCTGGGCACAGACCGACCTCGAAGAAGGCGCCAAGGGCATCCGCGGCTTCGTCGTCCCCACCGATACCCCCGGCTTCTCCGCACCGGAGATCCACGCCAAGCTGTCGCTGCGCGCCTCGGTCACCTCGGAGCTCGTCCTCGACGACGTGCGTCTGCCCGCCTCGGCGATGATGCCGAAGGCCGAGGGGCTGCGCGGACCACTCACCTCGCTCGGCGAGGCCCGCTTCGGCATCGTCTTCGGTGCGATCGGCGCGGCCCGCGATTGCCTGGAGACCGCGATCGACTACGCCCGGTCGCGCGAGGTGTTCGACAAGCCGCTCGCCGGCTACCAGCTCACCCAGGCCAAGATCGCCGACATGGCGCTCGAGGTCGGCAAGGGCCACCTGCTCGCCTATCACCTCGGCCGCATCAAGGACCGCGGCGAGATCGCCCCGGAGCAGGTCAGCCTCGGCAAGCTCAACAACGTGCGCGAGGCCATCGCCATCGCCCGCGAGTGCCGGACCATCCTCGGCGCCAACGGAATCACGCTCGAGTACCCCGTCATCCGTCACGCCAACAATCTCGAATCGGTGCTGACCTACGAGGGCACCTCCGAGGTCCACCAGCTGACCATCGGCAAGGCGCTGACCGGTGAGGCGGCCTTCCGGTGACCGCCGTTCCCGGCGCGCTCGAGGGGCTGGTGATCGCCGACTTCGGTCGCGTGCTCGCCGGCCCGTACGCCACCATGCTGCTCGCCGACCTCGGGGCAGAGGTCGTCAAGATCGAACGCCCCGGCTTCGGGGACGACACCCGGCACTGGGGTCCGCCCTGGGTGGGCGAGGAGTCCACCTACTTCCTCGGCGTCAACCGCAACAAGAAGTCGGTGGCCATCGATCTGACCACCGAAGGCGGACTCCACCAGGCCCGCGATCTCGTGCTCCGTGCCGACGTCGTCGTCGAGAACTTCCTGCCCGGCACGATGACCCGGCTCGGACTCGGCTACGAGCAGGTCCGGGAACTCAACCCCGGCATCGTCTACGCGTCGATCACCGGCTTCGGCGGACACAACGATCTGCCCGGTTACGACCTGCTCATCCAGGCCGTCGGCGGCTTGATGAGCATCACCGGACCCGACCCGGCGACACCCACGAAGGTCGGTGTCGCCGTCGTCGACGTCATCACCGGAATGCACGCTGCGGTGGGCATTCTCGCCGCACTGCGGCACCGCGACCGCACCGGGGAAGGACAGCGGGTCGAGGTGAACCTGCTGTCGTCCCTGCTGTCGGCGCTGGCGAACCAGTCGTCCGGCTACGTCGCGGCGGGTGTGGTGCCGAAGGCCATGGGCAATCGTCATCCGAGCATCGCGCCCTACGAGGTGTTCCACACCGCCGACCGGCCGTTCGTCCTCGCCGTCGGCAACGATCGTCAGTTCGCTTCGCTGGCCGAGGTCCTCGGAGCTCCGGAACTCGCCTCCGACGACCGGTTCACCACCAACACCGCCCGCGTAGCGAACCGAGAGGAATTGACGAAGATCGTCGACGAGTTGCTCTCGACCGAGACGGCCGATGTGTGGTTCGACGCACTGACCGCCGCCCGAGTGCCGTGTGGTCCGCTCAACGACATCGCCGACGCGGTCGCGCTCGCCGAACGACTCGGCCTGTCGCCGGTGGTGTCGATCGACGATCCCGAGCGGGACGCTCCGCTGCGCCAGATCGCCAACCCGATCCGGCTCAGCGCCACCCCCGCGACCTACCGCACGCCGCCCCCGCGGTTGCCGTAGACGGACGCTCTCGTCAGTCGGGGCTCTGTTCCTTCAGAGTGTGCGCGACGAGAGCGTTGGCGTGCCCGTGGCCCATGCCGTGTTCCTCTTTGAGCCAGTTCACCAGCTCCATGTGCTTGCCGAGATCCGACGCGCGGATCATGGTCTTCCACTCCTCGATCGGGCGCCCGTACTTCTGCTCGATCGACGGGAAATACGACTCGGGTCCCTTGACCTTCTCGCTCATGCCGGAAGGCTAGCCGGGGCGACCGACAAGTTCCGTCCGATCCGCTGAAAACGACCGCGGCGCCGCAGTCCCGGATGGGACGCGGCGCCGCGG
Organism: Rhodococcus sp. R1101; assembly: GCF_000278445.1. NCBI lineage: Bacteria > Bacillati > Actinomycetota > Actinomycetes > Mycobacteriales > Nocardiaceae > Rhodococcus > Rhodococcus sp. R1101. The sequence goes on along the minus strand of NZ_AJVB01000003.1, from coordinate 37,073 downwards.
AGGTACGGAAGTGGATCAGGCCTTCGGGCCACCGGCCACGTAGATGACCTGACCGGACACGAAGCCCGCGCCCTCGGACGCGAGGAACGATGCGGTGTGGGCGATGTCGTCGACCTCGCCGATGCGGCCGACCGGGATGTCGGCCGCGACGTTCGACTTGAAGTCGTCGAACGACACGCCGAGACGCTCGGCGGTCGCGGCGGTCATCTCGGTGGCGATGAAGCCCGGCGCGATGGCGTTGGCGGTGACACCGAACTTGCCCAGCTCGATCGCGAGGGTCTTGGTGAAACCCTGCATGCCGGCCTTGGCTGCGGAGTAGTTGACCTGGCCGCGGTTACCGAGGGCCGACGTGCTCGAGAGGTTGACGATGCGGCCGAACTTGGCGTCGACCATGTAGCTCTGGACGGCACGCGTCATGAGGAAGGCGCCACGCAGGTGCACGTTCATGACGGCGTCCCAGTCGTCGACGGTCATCTTGAACAGCAGGTTGTCGCGGGTGATGCCGGCATTGTTGATCAGGACGGTGGGTTCGCCGAGTTCGGTGGCGACCTTCTCGACGGCAGCGGCGACGGACTTCTCGTCGGAGACGTCGGCTCCCACGGCGAGCGCCTTGCCCCCGGCGGACTCGATGGCCGAAACGGTGTCTTCACAGGCGGATTCGTCGAGGTCGAGGACGGCGACCCGGTACCCGTCGCCGGCGAGACGCTTCGCGACGGCTGCGCCGATACCGCGTGCGGCTCCGGTGACGATGGCAGTGCGGGGTTGTGTGCTCATAGCGTTCCTCCGTAGGGATGGGTGGTGCCGTCAGGTGATGGTGAGTCCGCCGTCCACGGCGATGGTCTGACCGGTGACGTAGGCGGCGGCGTCGGACGCCAACCACACGGCGGTAGCTGCGATCTCCTCGGCATCCCCCGTCCGGCCGAGAATGATCCGCTGCTTCATGGAATCGAGGTATCCGGGCTGGTACTCGTCGGTCATCTCGGTGCGGAAGAAGCCCGGCGCGATGGCGTTGACGCGGATCCCCTTCCGCGCTCCCCACTGCTGCGCCAGGTCGCGCGTGAGGCCGATGACACCCGCCTTGCTGGCCGAGTACGCGGCCTGCGGCAGACCTGCCGTGGTGAGACCGAGAACCGACGAGATGTTGACGATCGCGCCACCGGGTTGCATCACCCGGGCGACGGCCTGTGCCGCCCAATACGATCCGTTGAGATTGATGTCGATGACCTGCCGGAACTGCTCGGGGGTCTCCTTGGTGGCGGGGACGGCCGTGCCGATCCCCGCATTGTTGATGAGGATGTCGACCCGACCGAGCTGTTCGACGGCCTGATCGACCATGCGCTGGGCCTGTTCGGGATCGGCGATGTCGGTCTCGACCGTGACGGCCTGCCGTCCGGCTTCGCGGACCAGCTCGGCGGTCTTCTCGAGTCGGTCGACCCGGCGTGCGGCGAGCACGACATCGGCTCCCGCCTCGGCCAGCCCTCGGGCGAACGCGACACCGAGGCCCGAAGAGGCACCGGTGACGACGGCAACGCGGCCGTCGAGACGGAAGCGGTCGAGCACGGACATACGTCATCTCCTCGCTGTGACGGGGCCTACAGGAACTGTACAGCCGACGGTCATCTCATCCACCAAACAGCCTGTATCCAATTTTGTTGAACAACACTGCGTTTCAGAGCCAGATCCTATTCTTCTCCTCGGCGGATCCTATGCTGCCGCGAACGCTGCAGCGCGGAGAGGACTCCGCGTCGCACCCACCGTTACCAAGTCGATAAGCACTGGCTTACTTCTAAGCGCTTGCTTATCGTGCGATGCCGTAGCGGGCTTGTCAACAGCAGCCGGACAGGAGCGGAAGACCTTCGTGAGCGATGCATGGGACGATGTCGTCGGCGGATCCGAGGCCCTCGGGCCGTTACGACGACGCTGCGATGATCAGCGCCCCGTATGCCGATCTTGCCCTGCGCCTGGTGGGTGCCGTGCGTTAGCATCGTCGCCACCATCGGATCGGGGGGATCTACGTGGGCAGGGGGATATCGCGCCGCCGTCGGCTCCTCGAGACGCGAGAGCATCTGAGGGGAGCTGTCGTCCATGTCCATCAATGACAACGTCGTCGACCGACTATCGGTGTCGCTCGGGGTCGACGCCCCGGCCCCCGATTCCGTCGCCCGCCGGCAGTCCAATTACGACACACTGGCCGCACGCATCGACGTGGGCGTCGATCCCGAGTACATCGCGGCGTTCGAGAACTTCCACGGCATGGAGCACGCCGACATCCACCGGCTGTCCCAGAGCATCAACCCCGTCGCGATGACCACCCTGGCCACCGAATGGGCCGAGCTCGGAAAGGGTTTCAGTCTCACGGTCGCGTGGGGCACGCTGATGATCCGCAAACTCGTCTCCCAGCACTGGGAGGGTGCGGCGGCCGACGCTGCCATGGACGCGACCGTGCGATTCGGCGAATCCGCACAGCAACTGTCCGACGCCGCACGCGCGACGTCCGAGAAGCTCCGCATCGCCGCCGACGTCGGTGAGCGGGTGCGATCGTCCGTCCCCCCGCCCTCGGCGAACACGTCGTCGCTCCTGTACGCGCTCGATCCCGTCGCGGGTGCCGCCGCGGCCCGGCAGGAGGAGGCCGCTCGCGCCCAGGCCGTGCGGGTGATGGAGGCGCTCTACAAGCCGTACTACCGCGATTCCGGCTCGGCGGTCCCGGTACTGCCCTCGCCGTATGCCGCCACCACGAGTCGAGCAACCGAGGGCTTCGTTCCTCAGAGCTACGGCACGTCGGCGATCGGCGGCACCCAGGCGGAGGGTGGCACGGCGGGGATCCCGAGTAGGAACGGAGGAGGTCCGGACGGGCCGACACCCGCGGAGGCGGAGAACCGTACGCCCGCGGAGACTCTCGGAGAAGACCCGGGCGCACGCGCGAACAACTCCGATTCCGCCGGTGGAGCAGGTTCGAACGATCCTGCGGCGACCACTCCTGCGGCCACCTCCCCCACTGCGACCGGCGCCCCGGGAAACCCGACAGGTCACTCGTACGGTTCTCCGTCCGCCGGGGCGGGTGGAGGTGTCGGGGGTGGTCTACCGGGTGGCGGCTCGGCCGGCGGGGCGTCACCTGCGGCCGGTCCCTCCCCGCTCGTCGCGGGAGCCGCGCCCACCGGCGGTGTGGCCGGTCAACCCGCTGCTGCCGCGACTCGCGGCGCAGGCGCTCGCCCGTTCGGGATGATGCCGGGAATGGTCCCGCCCGCCTCGTCCCGCGGCGACGAGCAGGACAAACGCGTGGCGAGTTATCTCGTCACCAGCGACAACGGGAACGAACTGATCGGGTCGTTGCCCGACACCGCCCCGCCGGTTCTGGGGGCCTGAGGCTGTGAACCGATACCTCACACCCGACCGATTCCTGGCCTCCTGGACCGCCGCGGGCGGCGACGAGTTCCCCTTCCCGCTGCGCTACCGAACCTCGGTCCTGTGGGAGGACGAGCACGCCGCGAACCTGCGGGCCGCCCGGGCGTGGCGGAACGAGACACCCGACCCTGCCCTCGACGACGCGATGCGCATCCTGCTGACCGGCCGGATTGCGGTGGAGGTCTACGGCCGTTCGACGGATCCGGCATGCGAGGTCTTCGTCCGCGCAGCCGCGACCGGCGAGCAGGCCGTCCTCGCCCGTCAGGCTCCCGTCGCAGGCGATATCCGCATCACCACGACCACCGACCTCGCGGGCGCGATCGTCGGGGAACTGCCGGTCGTGGCCGCGGGCCGCGAACCGGCACGCACCGCGCCGAGCCGCGAGGTGCTCGAACCATCCGAAGCCGGAGCAGTCCGCCGTCCGGCGGGTGGCACGCACGCAGAGTCGTTGCGCCGGTTGCTGCGTCGCGAACGCTCGGCCACCGGCAGCATCCGCATCCTGCGGTACGCGTATCCGGGGTACACACCCGTTGCCGACGTCGGCTGGTTCGACGTCGTGGACGACGGCCGGTATCTCTTCCACCCCGGTACCGATCTCCGTGTCGCTCCGGGCACCGTCGACGCGTTCGTTCGGGAACTGTCGACGCAACTGTCCAGGTTGTCACCCGAAGGTCGGAACGGTGTCCTCCGGCCGTACTGAGCGTCGTTCGGACCTCTCACCGAACAGGCCTGTCGTCTAGGCTGGCGACATGACGGACCGGGACCGCACACCCGACGGCAGGCCGCAGAACGCGCGTCCGCGCGACGCCCTGGGGCGCCCGCTGCCGCCGGGCGAAGAAGGCGTCGAACGCATTCCCGACGATATCGACCTCGATGTCGAGGAGACCATCGCCGAAGGTCAGCGTCTCCTCGATCACGGTTTCCCTTTCCACGCGCATGAGGTCTTCGAGGCGATGTGGAAGAAGGCGCCGCCCGAAGAACGTCCCCTCTGGCAGGGTCTCGCCCAGCTCGCCGTCGGTTTGACCCATCTGCTCCGGGGCAACCCGACGGGGGCCGCGTCACTGTTGAAGCAGGGGCAGGCCCGGGTGCGGCACTACGAGGACGAACCGCCGTACCGGCTCGACATCGACGGTCTCTCGAGCTGGGCCGATCATCTGCTCACCGAGATCGCTCGCGACGAAACCGTTGCCGCTCCCCCGACCCCGCGCCTGAGGATGCCCTGATGCCGATACTTCCCATGTTCCCGCTCGGCACCGCGCTGCTTCCCGGATCCGACCTGCCGCTACGCATCTTCGAACCGAGATATCTGCAACTCGTCCAGGACTGCGCGGCCTCGCCGGACGGCCCTCGCTTCGGTGTCGTTCTCATCGCCCGGGGACACGAGGTGGGCGGAGGCGAACAGCGACACGATGTCGGTACCGTCGCACGGATCGTGGTCGACAACGAGGTCGGTGCGGGTCGTCGTGAACTCGAATGCATTGCAGAGGAACGCATTCGCGTCACCCGATGGCTTCCCGACGATCCCTACCCGCGCGCGGAGGTGGAGCCCTGGCCCGACACCGATTCGGGGCCGGTGGATTTCGCCGCGATCACCGGACCGATGGGCCGGCTGTACGGGGTACTCGATCGTCTCACCGACGGCCGGGCCCCGCTCCCTCCCGCCACCACGGAGCTGCCGGACGATCCCGGCGCGCGACTGTTCGCCCTCGCCCGGTACGTGCCGATGGGGGAAGCGGACCGTTATGCAGTGCTCGCCGCACCCGGCCCGGCCGAACGCATGGCGGTGCTGCTCGAAGCGATATCCACCGCAGTCGATCTCGCGGAATGGAAGCTGAAGGGCTGAGATATCAGGCCGTCCGGTCAACGGGAACACGCCTCCTGCGACCACCCGGTTGCGGGCTAGGGTCCGTGGCACTGCTCGTTCCCGACCGGAAGGCACACCGATGGATACCGTCGAGCAAAGGCTGGCCCGGCTCGAAGCCCTCGAAGAGATCAGGATGCTCAAGCATCGCTACTTCCGGGCGTGCGACGCCAAGGACCCGGAAGCGATGCGCGACTGCTTCGTCGCAGGGCGCGCCGACATCTACTACGGACCTGCGCTGGGCAGCTTCGACGACGCCGACGCCCTGATCGACATCTACTCACGCATCGCTCTCGAACGGGTCGACGACCGTTACGTCGTGCTCGACATGCATCACGGCATGCATCCGAGCATCCACCTCACCGGACCCGGTACCGCCACCGGCGCCTGGACGCTGCGGTTCCGGCAAGTGGATCTGCGTGCCCGCACCGAACGGGTCACCGCACTCGACTACGACGACGACTACGTGGTCGAGAACGGAACATGGAAGATCTCCCGCTGCCACGTGAAGGTCCTGTGGTCGATCCAGCGGGCCCTCACCGACGACGTGGAAGTGGTGCAGTGATGGCAGAAGCAAAGGTGGCGCTGATCACCGGCGCGAGTCGCAGTGTCGGCAAGGGCATCGCGTGCGCTCTCGGTTCCGACGGCTGGACCGTCTACGTCACCGCCCGTGGCCCGGTCGACGTCGACGGTCCGCTCGACCACACCGCGGCGGAGATCACCGCCCGCGGCGGACGAGGCATCGCGGTGCAGTGCGATCACCGCGACGACACGCAGATCCACGAGTTGTTCCGCCGGATCGCCGACGAGCAGGACTCCCGACTCGATCTGCTCGTCAACAACGTGTGGGCGTCACCGCCGGGCTTCGCGGGGTTCTCCGAACCGTTCTGGAAGCGTCCGATCAGCGACTGGGACAGCCTGATCGACGTCGGGCTCCGCGCACACTATGTGGCCTCCGTCGAAGCCGCACAGCTGATGGTGCCGCGCGGCGACGGGATGATCGTCAACATCTCGTCGTTCGGTACGCGCGGTTATCTGCACTCGGTGCTCTACGGCATGTCGAAGGCCGGCCTGGACAAGATGGCCGCCGACATGGCCGTCGAACTCCGCGGAACGGGGGTCACCACCCTGTCGCTGTGGCCGGGCCTGGTGAAGAACGAAGCCATGCTCGCCCGTGGCATCGACAACTTCGAGGGCTTCTCGTTGGCCGATGCCGAAACCCCCGAGTTCATCGGGCGGGTGATCGTCGCTCTCGCAAACGATCCCGAGGTGAACGCACGCAGCGGCCGCACCCTCGTCACCGCCGAGGCCGCACTCGATTACGGCATCGTCGATGTCGAAGGCAACCACCCTGCTTCACACCGGGAGATCTTCGGGGGCGGGCCGCTGTTCTGATGTGTGCAGGTGGCAGGCCACCCGGCCGCCACCTGCCACTTCGGTGACCGCAGGTCGCACCTCCCGGCACACCGGCATGACCAGCGGGCAGCGAGTGCTGAACGCGCAGCCGGTCGGCGGGTTCGCCGGATCGGGCAGCTCCCCGTCCAGACGGATGCGTTCGCGGCGGCGCTGGCGCGCCGGATCCGGAACGGGGACCGCGGACAGCAGAGCCTGCGTGTAGGGATGGGCCGGTTCGGTGAACAGGCGCTCCGTCGGTCCCCACTCGACGATCCGTCCCAGATACATCACGGCCGTGGTGTGGGCGATGTGACGCACCACCGCCAGATCGTGCGCAATGAACAGATAGGCGATGCCCAGCTCCGCGGAAAGCTGCTCGAGCAGAGCGACGACCTGGTTCTGCGTCGAGACATCGAGGGCGCTGACGGCCTCGTCCGCGACCACCAGTTTCGGTTCCACCGCGATGGCCCGCGCGATCGCGATGCGCTGACGTTGCCCACCGGAGAACTCGTACGGATACCGGTCGGCGTGCTCGGCACGCAATCCGACCTGTTCGAGCAGCCGGCCGACCTTGTGCCGGCGTTCGTCCTCGGTGAGATCGGTATGCACCTGCAGGGGTTCGGCGATCGCATCCCCGACGGTGTGCGACGGATCCAACGACGAATACGGGTCCTGGAACACCATCTGCATATGACGTCTCGCGCTGCGCAGTTCGCTTCTGTCCAGCGCGGTCACGTCGACACCGTCGAGCACCACCGAACCCTCGGCGACATCGACGAGTCGCAGGATTCCCCGAGCCGTCGTCGACTTGCCCGAACCCGATTCACCGACCAGAGCGAACGTCTCTCCGGGGAAGATGTCGAAGTCGACCTCGTCCACGGCACGCACCACCTGCTTGCGACGCGACATCCGCCCCCCGACGGGGAACTCCACGCGCAGCCCACGAACCGTCAGCAGTGGCTTCCTGGTCTCGATGTCGACGAGTTCGACGGTCATCGGTTTCCCTCCAGCATCAGATCGTTCACCCGTGCGCAACGCGAGACACGCTCGTTCCCCAGCGCATGAAGCGGTATCACCGTGTCGCATTCGTCGAGATGGTGCGCGCAGCGCGGTCCGAAGCGGCAACCCTCCGGCATCGTGCCGGGTGCGGGCGGGGAGCCGGGAATGGTGTGCAGGTCGCTGCGACCGTCGATGGTCGGAACCGACCGCAACAGGCCTTGGGTGTACGGATGTTTCGGAGCTGCGAAGAGTTCCTCGGTGCGGGCCTTCTCGACCACCTGCCCGGCGTACATGACGACCACCTCCGTGCACAGGTCGGCCACCACCCCGAGATCGTGGGTCACGAACAACACGCCCATGTCGAACCGCTCGGCCATGTCCCGGATCAGGTCGAGCACCTGAGCCTGGATCGTGACGTCGAGCGCGGTGGTGGGTTCGTCGGCGATGAGGAGGGACGGTTCGCACGCGAGCGCCATCGCGATCATGACCCGCTGTCGCATGCCCCCGGAGAACTCGTGCGGGTACTGACGTACCCTGCGGGCCGCATTCGGAATCCCGACGAGGTCGAGTACCTCGACGGCGCGCGCCAGCGCGGCCTTCCGGTTCACGCGACGGTGCCGCCGCACCACCTCGGAGATCTGGTCGCCGACCGTGAAGACCGGGTTCAGGCTCGTCATCGGTTCCTGGAAGATCATCGCGATGTCGTTGCCGCGCACGTCGGCGAGTTCGCGGTCCGGCATCGCCAGCAGGTCGCGCCCGCGGAACCGGATGTTTCCGGAGACGGTGCGGGACTGGTTCGCCGGCAACAATCGGAGGACCGACGAGCAGGTGACGGATTTCCCCGAGCCGGATTCGCCGACGAGACCGACGAGTTCACCGGCCGCCACATCGAAGGAGACGTCCTGCAGGACCGATGTCCAGCCGGAACCGGTCGCGAATTCGACGCCGAGGCCGTCGACGCGCAGCAGTGGTTCGGTCATCGTTCGCTCCGGTTCTCGCGGCCCACCGAATCACGGATTCCGTCGCCGAGGGTGTTGCAGGCCAGTACGGCCAGGATGATCGTCAGGGCGGGAATCACCACCGGCCAGGCCGTGTAGTTCCATGCTTCACGCCCCTCCGCGAGCATGCGGCCCCAGCTCGCCTCCGGTGGCTGGACACCCAATCCCAGGAAGCTGAGTGACGACTCTGCGAGCAGAGCGAAACCGCACGCCAAGCTGATCTGAACGATCAACGGAGACAACGTGTGCGGAAGGACATGCATACGCACGATCCGTGTGGTCGAGGTTCCGATACTGCGCGAGGCCTCGATGAAGGTGCTCTCGCGTACTCCGATGACGGCTCCACGTACCACACGGAAGAATCTGGGGCCGAACACGATTCCGATCGCGATCATCGCATTGGTGAGATTGGTACCCATCACGCCGACGATGGCCATCGCCAGCAGCAGCGGCGGGAAGCTCAGGAAGGCATCGGCGACACGGGAGAGGATCGTGTCCCACCAGCCGCCGAGAAAGCCCGCGATCAGGGCGGGTACGACCCCGATGAGCAGTCCGACGGACACCGAGATGATCGCGGCGGAGACCGCGACGCGCGCACCGTACAGCAACCGGGACAGTGTGTCGCGACCCAGATTGTCCGTACCGAGCAGATATCCGTCCGACAGCGGAGGCAGGCGACGTGCGGTCAGGTCCTGGACGATCGGGTCGTACGGTGCGATCAGCGGGGCGAGCAATCCGAGGACGGCGATCAGCAGGAGGAAGACGGCCGCCACGACGGCTCCGGGACGATTCCGGAACCGGCGCAGGAATCTGCGGCGTGGAGATTCGCCGGTGGCCACGGTCGTGTTCTCCACCGGCGTGGAGACGGTGAGGTCGCTCATGCGGCGCTCCTTGTTCTCGGATTGAGGTAGCCGTAGGAGATGTCGACGAGCAGGCTCATGATCACGGTGGCGAAGACGCCGAAGATCACGACTCCCTGGATGGCGGGCAGGTCGCCGGAGAGCACCGCCTGCACCGCGAAATCTCCGAGGCCTTTCAGTCCGAAGACGGATTCGATGACGGCCGTGCCACCGAGCAGGAAGGCGATCTGCATGCCCAGGACCGTTGCCGTCGGGATGAAGGCGTTCTTCAGGGCATGCTTCCACAGGACGCTGCGCCGGCTCAGGCCCTTGGCGGTGGCGGTGCGGACGTAGTCCTGCTGCATCACCTCGATCATGGAGCCGCGCAACTGGCGGGCGATCTCGGCCGCCGCGGCCAGTCCCAGTGCGACGGCAGGCAGCAGCAGGTGACTGAGCCACGGCCACACTCCCTTGGCGAGGGGGGTGTAGCCGGTGGCCGGCAGGACGCGCAGGGTCAGCGAGAAGACGAGCACGAGGAGCAGACCCAGGACGAAGTTCGGCGTGGCGACTCCGAGCGTCGATCCCACGCCGGTGGCACGATCCTGCCAGCTACCGGGCCGGCTGCCCCCGACGATGCCGGCCGGGATCCCGACGAGCAACGCCACGACCACGGCCACCATCGCCAGCGAGAACGTCACCGGCAGGCGGTCGACGATCATGTCCAGCACGGGCGCCTGATAGGTGAAGCTCGTACCGAGGTCGCCGCGAACGACTCCGAACAGGAAATCGAAGTACTGCACGAGGACCGGCTGGTCGAGGCCGAGTTCCTCGCGGACCGCCTCGATCTGCTGAGGCGTCGCCGACTCCCCGGCGATCCGGTGTGCCGGATCGCCGGGGATCAGGAAGATCAGACCGAATGTGATGGCGGTGGCGATCATCAACAGCGGGACGATCGCCAGCAGGCGCTGACCGATAATCCGAAACATTCTGCACTCCCTGTGGTTTCACGGATCCGTGACGATCACGGTCATGAGACCGTGCGACTGCCTGTGTCAGGGGGCGGCCACGCCGACACCACGCCACTCGTCGACCACCCGGTTGGGCTCGTAACCCACCAGCCTGTCCGAGGCGACGGCACCCAGCTCGGCGAACGCGATCGGCAGCATTGCCGCATAGTTCATCACCACGGCGTTCACTTCACCGAGGCGCACCGCACGTTCTGCGGGGTCGGTGGCGCGGTTGGCCGCTTCCATGGCCTCCCGGAAACCGGGGATCGCATCATGGGACGGGTTCTGAGGGGAATCCTGACCGTAGAACGAGGTCAGCAGCAGGGACGGATCGGCGCGGCCGACGAGCGTGGTGAGGATGGCATCGAGCTCTCCCCGGTTGAAGGCGGGGTTCAGGTCCGTCGGCGTCATGGAGCGGATCTCCATGGTGATTCCGACCCGTGCGAGTTGCTCCTGCAGGATCTGCCCGATCATCTGGTTCTCGGGAAGGTTGGACACACCCGCCACGAAGGAGAATCCGTTCGGGACACCCGCGGTGTCGAGCAGTTGCTTCGCCTTGTCGGGGTCGAACGCGTACTGATCGTCGAGGGCGTCGTTGTGGGCGAAATATCCCGCAGGGAAGTTCTGGCTCGCCGGTTCACCGTGCCCTTCGAGTGCGGTCTCCACCACCGATTCCCGGTCCACGGCATGGGCCAGGGCCTGTCGCACTTCGAGCTTGCCGAACTCGCTCCGGGTCCGATTCAGGTTGAGAACGTAGTTGTTGAGGCTGGTCTGCACATTCGTCTGCAGTCCCTGCTGCTCGGCAGGGTCGAGCGACATCGGCGTCGCCATCGCCGCGTCGAGCTGGTCGGAGGCGACGGCATTCACACGGGTCTGCGGATCGGTCATGACGACCCACTCGAAGTGCTCTGCCTGCAACGCTTCCTGATCCCAGTAGTCGTCGCGGGCGACGAAACTGTACTGAGCGCCCGGCTGGGATTCGGTCACCGTGTACCGGCCGGCTCCCGCCGGTTGGAGTACGAGCGCCGCATTCTTGTCCGGGCTTCCGAAAGCGTTGGGGTTGACGATCATTCCCGGCAGGTCCGACAGCGTGAGCACGAGCTGTCCGCCCGGTCCGTTCAATCGGAGCACCACGGTGTGTGCGTCGGACGCCTCGACCGATTCGACGCCGGCGAGCATCGCGGCCGTGATCGAGTCGGGTTCCAGCGCGCGACGGAGATTCGCCACGACGGCAGGCGCATCGAGCGGTGTGCCGTCCGAGAAGGTCACGCCCTGACGCAGCTTCAAGGTCAGCGTGGATCCGTCCTCGGAGAACTCCCAGGATTCGGCGAGTCCGGGCACCGGATCGGCGTTCCGGTCGCGATGCACCAAACGGTCGTAGACGAGATTCAGCATGGTCGAATCGCTGGTGATCCGAGTCTTGTGCGGATCGAAGGACGACGCACCGTATGTCGTGGCATAACGCAGAGGCACCTGCGGGTCGATCTCCGCGGTGCTGTCGGTCGCAGCCGACGTCCCACAGCCGGCGAGCAGAAGCGCGGCGGCGAACGCGGCGACGACCGAGGTCAACGATTTACGAGACATGAGATTCCTTCGTTTCTGGAGCGGTCGACGGTCAGGACGCGGCGATGCCGACGCCACGCCATTCGTCGATCAACAGGTTCGTTTCGTATCCGACGACCCGATCGGTGAGCGTCGATCCGAGTTCGAAGAAGACCAAGGGCACAGCAAGGACGTTGTCCGAGACGGTCTTCGAGACCTCCCCGAGCCTGTCCCCCCGAACCTGCAGGTCGGTCTCACGATTGGCGGCGTCCAGCGCCTCCCGGAAACCCGGTGCAGTGGTGCGGGAAGGGTTCTGCGGTGAATTCTCCCCGAAGAGCGCGGACAGCAGCAGCGCCGGATCGGAACGGCCGGTGAAGGTCGTGAGAAAGGCATCGGCGTCACCCCGGTAGAAGGTCGGCGACGCATCCGACGGGGGCAGCGGCTCGAGCTTCATGTCGATGCCGACCTGTGCGAGTTGTTGCTGCACGATCTGCGCCACCTGCACGTTCTCGGGGAGATTCAGCAGGATGGCAGTGAACGAGAATCCGTTCGGCAGCCCCGCATCGGCCAGCAGCTGCCGCGCCTTCTCGGGATCGTATCGGTAGTCGTCGGCGAGATCCGGGTCGTACGCGAAGTAGTCCTTCGGGAAGTTCTGCGTCGCCGCTTCGGCGTGGCCCTCCATCGCCGTGTCCGCGATGGCCTGACGGTCGATTGCGTGTGCGATGGCCTTGCGTACCTCGAGCTTGCCGAACTCGCTGCGGCTCCGGTTGAAATTCAGCGCCATGTGGTCGAGCCGAAGTGCGGTCTCCACTCGAAGGCCCTGCTGTTCGGCGGCGTCGATCATCAGGGGTGTGGTGATGGCGACGTCGATGTCTCCGGCCGACACCGCGCTGAGACGCGCTTGCGGATCGGTCATCACCGTCCAGACGAAGGTGTCGGTGCCGATCGCCTCCGGGTCCCAGTAGTCCGCCCTGGCGGTGAACTCGTACTCGGCGCCCGGTCGGGACGCCGCAAGGACGTACCGTCCCGCCCCTGCGGGCGTGAGCGCGAGTCGTGCATCCTTGTCCGGGTTTCCGAAGGCTCCGGGATCGACGATCATTCCGGCAAGATCCGACAGCGCCAGCACGTACTGAGCACCCGGACCGTCGAAGCTCACCACGACCGTGCGGTCGTCCGATGCGGCGACCCCACTCACACCCGCCAGCATCGGCGCCGTGATCGAGTCCGGCTCGAGCGCACGTCGGAGATTGGCGACGACGGCGTCGGCGTCGAGGACGGCGCCACCGGAGAAGGTCAGCCCCTCACGCAGGTGGAGGGTCAACGACCTCTCGTCGATCTCCCACGATTCGGCGAGTCCGGGCATCGGCTGCCCGGCTGCGTCACGGTGGACGAGGCGGTCGTAGACCATGTTGAGCATGGTGGCGTCGCTGGTGATCCGCGTCTTGTGCGGGTCGAACGACGAGACTCCGAAGACGGTGGCATAGTGCAGCGGCACGGCAGGATCGGCGACCCCGGAATTCTCGGTGGGAGTCGAACCGCAGGCGGTGAGCAGGACTGCACAGGCTCCGATCGCCGCTCCCCACAAGCGGATCGGCGACCTCCTCGACACAACAGCCATGCCGCCCCTCTCTCGAAAATGTTCGTACAGACCGGTTTCGGGCAGCCGTACCACGGCTGCCCGATTACAGACCGAACCTATGAGTCTGTGACGCGTCACACTCTGCAGGTCCCGCTGATCGAGATCGGCAAGCGCGGGGACGTTCTACGGACGAGGGGTGGTCAACGCGCCCTCTGAAGTCGTGTATGGTTGGACATGCAACGCGGGGTGGAGCAGCTCGGTAGCTCGCTGGGCTCATAACCCAGAGGTCGCAGGTTCGAATCCTGTCCCCGCTACCACCGACCGGCCCGGACTCACACGAGTCCGGGCCGGTTCTTTTGTGGATGCTCCTCGGTCTCGGTACGGCTCCCCCCGGCCGCGCTCACCGAGTAGATTTCGCGGCAGAGTCTCTGCAGAGCGGGAGGGTGGGATGGCCAAGCGCGCGACCGTCGCCGATCGACCACGGACTCCCCGTTGGCTCCGGCCCACGATCGTCGGTGTGCTGTTGGCCGTCGCCTTCTATCAGATGTCGGGCTGGCTGTTCCACAATCTGAAAGGCTTCCTCGGCCTGCTGTTCCTGGCATGGTTGTTCAGCATCACCATCGAACCCATCGTCGATCGGCTCGAGCAGTTCGGGATGCGTCGCGGTGCCGGCACCGGCCTGGTGTTGTTCTCCCTGATCGCACTCACCATCGGGTTCTTCGCGGTGTTCGGCACGCTCCTGTTCGACCAGATCGCCCAGTTGCTCACCACACTGCCGGATGCGCTCACACGCCTCACCGATTGGGCGAACCGCACCTTCGACACGAATTTCAAGACCGGGGACGAGCTGCTCAAGATCACGCCCGACACGCTCCGTGATCTGGCGCAACGGTTCACGCCCGGGGTGCTCGGCGTCCTCAGCACCCTGGTCGGTGCCCTGTTCCAGATCCTGACGCTGCTGTTGTTCGTCTTCTACATGTCTGCGGAGGGGCCGCAGATGCGGCGGACGATCGCGAGCTGGTTCCCCGCCCGGCAGCAGCAGCTGATCGCGAACGTGTGGGAGACCTCGGTGGAGAAGGCCGGCGGTTACGTCGTCTCCCGGCTGATCCTCGCGGCCGCCTCCTCGATCTTCACGGGAATCTTCTTCCTGATCATCGGCGTTCCGTACTGGCTTCCGCTCGCGATCTGGACCGGGGTGGTCTCGCAGTTCATCCCGACCATCGGCACCTATCTCGCGATCGGTCTCCCCGCGCTCATCGCCGCGGTGCAGCAACCGCTCGACGGCGTGTGGGTGATCGCCTTCGGGACGATCTACCAGCAGGTCGAGAACTACGTGCTGCACCCACGCATCACGGCCCGCACCGTATCGATCCACCCGGCGGTGGCATTCGGTTCGGTGATCGTCGGTGCCACCCTGTTCGGCCCGGTGGGCGCTCTGGTGTCCGTGCCGGTGGTCGCGATCCTGCAGGCGCTCGTCGAGTCCTTCGGGCACCGCTACGAATTGATCCCGGAGGTGGGCGGGGAGGAGCCGGACCCGGACAGCCCCGACCTCACGGCCGACAGTGACGACTACGACTGAGAAGTGAGACGGGGCCGGTCGCACGATCTCCTCGCGCCCGGCCCCGCCGTCGTCGTCCGGTCGGACGATGTCCGATCAGACGATGAGCTTCGCCGCGGTCGCAGCGACGACGTCGTCGGTGCTCACACCGGGCGCCGTCTCGACGAGCTTCAGTCCCTCCTCGGTGACGTCGATGACCGCGAGGTCGGTGATGATGCGCTGCACGCACCCACGACCGGTGAGCGGCAGAACGCACTCCTCGAGGATCTTCGGGTCGCCCTTCTTGGTGACGTGATCCATCATCACGATGACGCGCTCGGCGCCGTGGACGAGATCCATCGCGCCGCCCATGCCCTTGACCATCGCGCCGGGCACCATCCAGTTGGCGATATCGCCCTTGGCGGAGACCTGCATCGCGCCCAGGACGGCGACGTCGATCCGGCCGCCACGGATCATGCCGAACGACTGTGCCGAGTCGAAGTACGACGCACCGGGGATCGCGGTGATCGTCTCCTTACCGGCGTTGATGAGCTCGGGATCGAGTTCGTCCTCGGTCGGGTACGGGCCGACGCCGAGTACGCCGTTCTCCGAGTGCAGGATGACCTCGACGCCGGGCTCGAGGTAGTTCGGCACGAGGGTGGGCATGCCGATTCCGAGGTTGACGTACTGGCCGTCCTCGAGTTCCTCGGCGACGCGTGCCGCCATCTCCTCGCGGGTCAGCCCCTTCTTCGTTGCCTGTGTCATGAGCGCACCGTCCGGTTCTCGATGCCGACCTCGACGGGGCCGACGTGTACGACACGCTGCACGTGGATGCCGGGCGTGTGGATTTCGTTGGGGTCGAGTTCGCCGGGTTCGACGAGGTGCTCGACCTGCGCGATCGTGATGCGGCCCGAAGCGGCGGCCGGCGGGTTGAAGTTGCGGGCGCTCGCCCGGTAGACGAGGTTGCCGTGGCGGTCGCCCTTCCAGGCGTGCACGAGCGCGTAGTCGGCGACGATGCCGCGTTCGAGCACGTAGGTCTCGCCGTCGAACTCGCGGGTCTCCTTCGGCTTCGACGCGAGGGCGATACCGCCGTGCCCGTCGTAGCGCAGCGGCAGTCCGCCTTCCTCGACGGCCGTGCCGACCCCGGCGGGCGTGAAGAAGGCGGGGATGCCCGCACCACCGGCGCGCAGGCGCTCGGCGAGCGTGCCCTGCGGGGTGAGCTCGACTTCGAGTTCGCCGGCGAGGTACTGGCGCGCGAACTCCTTGTTGGAGCCGACGTACGACGAGATGGTGCGGCGGATGCGCCCCTTCTCGAGCAGCAGACCGAGCCCGAAGCCGTCGGTACCGCAGTTGTTGCTGACGGTCTCGAGGTCGGTGGCGCCCTGTTCGAGCACTGCATCGATGAGTATCTCGGGGATGCCGACCAGGCCGAACCCTCCGACAGCGATCGTGACGCCGTCGGGAATGTCGGCTACGGCCTCGGCGGCGGAGGCAACGACTTTGTCCATGTGTGCCACGATACCCTCATGTGTACGTCATGTGAACTACCGTCCGCGATGCGAACAGATACGCGTAAGATCGTTGCGGGTGCACAACGGCGGCACTAGCCTGTTCGCAGAGCGTCCATCCGTCCACATCGCGAACATTTCGGATCGGAGGTCCGTGTCTTCCTCATCCCCCGGCGCCGGCTACCGGGGCCCGCTGTTCGACCCCGTCTTCGGCGCGGACGAACTCGGTGCCGCCCTGTCGGACCGCGCGTGGATCGGCGCCCTACTCGACGTGGAGGTCGCGCTGACCCGTGCGGCAGCTGCACTCGGCCGCATCGAGGGCGCCGACGCCGACGCCGTCGCGACAGCGGCCGCGTCGCTCGCCGGTGATCTCGATCCCGCCGACCTCGGACGACGATCCGCAGCGGGCGGCAATGCCGTCATCCCCCTGGTTTCGTTGCTGCGGGAGCGAGCCGATGCTCCCGCGCGGGCCGTGCACGTCGGCGCGACCAGCCAGGACGTCCTCGACACCGCGCTGATGCTGCTCGCCCACCGCGCGGGTGCCATCGTCGTGGCGAACCTGCGCTCCGCGGCCGACGGCGCAGCCCGCCTGGCCGCCACGCACCGGGAGACGCCGATGGTCGCGCGCACCCTCGGCCAGCAGGCGCTGCCCACCACCTTCGGTGCGCTCGCGGCCGGCTGGCTCCTGTCCCTGGACGACGCCGTCACCGAACTCGGCCGCGCCCTGTCCGTCCTGCCCGCGCAGTACGGCGGGGCCGCAGGCACGCTCGCCGCCGTCCATCCCGACGGCTTCGCGTTCGCCGACACCGTCGCCGACCTGCTCGGACTCGCACGTCCCGTCGCCCCGTGGCACACCGCACGTACTCCGATCACCACCCTTGCGGGCGCACTCGGCGTCGCCGCGGGTACGGTCGCGAAGCCCGCCACCGATGTCGTGCTCATGGCGAGCACCGAGTTCGGCGAGGTGAGCGAGGATGCGCCCGGCGGGTCGTCGGCCATGCCGCACAAGCGCAATCCCGTCGCGGCCATCACCGCGCGTGCCGCCGCCCGGCGCGTACCCGGTCTCGTCTCGACGATCCTGTCGTCGACCGACCACGAGTTCCAGCGCGCCGCCGGCGCCTGGCACGCCGAATGGGAGACGCTCGGCGACATCCTGCGCCTCACCGGCGGTGCCGCGCACCAACTCTCGGTGAGCCTGAACGGACTGCACGTCCACACCGACGCGCTCGACCGCAATCTCGCGCTCACCGGCGGAGCGATCCTCGCCGAGAAGGTCGCGGCCGCACTCGCCGAACACACCGACGACGCACGCTCGATCGTCACCGATGCGGCGGTCGCCGGCAGGCGGCTCGACGAGGACCCCATCGTCACAGCACATCTCGATCCGCAGAACGTGCGCGAACTTCTCGACCCCACACGCTATCTCGGCCATGCCGCCGACATCGTCGACCGCGTTCTCGCCCGCCACGACAGCACGAACCGAACCACAGGAGATACCCGATGACCGTCATGCTCAACTACGAACAGTACGGCGACCCCACGAAGCCGACCGTCCTGTTCCTCGGTTCGCTGGGTTCGGACCTGTCGATGTGGGCACCGCAGATCCACTCTCTGTCGACCGATCGGAACGTCGTCGCGGCCGACCATCGCGGACACGGCTCCTCCCCCGCGCCGTCCGGCCCGTACACGATCGAGGAGCTCGCCGGCGACGTCGTCGCCCTGCTCGACTCGCTCGGACTCGACGCCGTGCACTACGTCGGCCTGTCGCTCGGCGGTGCCGTCGGCCAGTGGCTCGCCGCGCATCACCCCGAACGCGTGCGCACACTGACGCTGCTGTGCACCTCACCGGCCTTCCAGCCCGCCCCGCCCTGGTACGACCGGGCCGCGTCCGTCCGCAACGACGGCCTCGCCTCGATCGCCGACTCCATCGTCTCGCGATGGTTCAGTCCCGAACTGGCCGAGCGCGATCCGGATCTGGTCGCCCGCCACGTGGAGATGGTGAAGGGCACCACCGACGAGGGCTACGCCGCATGCTGCGAGGCGCTGGCGACCTGGGACGGCCGTCCCGACCTCGCGCGGATCGTCGCGCCCACCCTGGTGATCGCCGGCGAGCAGGATCCCGCCACCCCGCCGTCGACGATGCAACAGCTGGCCGACGGAATCGCCGACTCGGCCTTCCACGTCGTCTCCCCCGGCGCGCACCTCGCCAACGTGGAGCAGGCGGGACGGATCACGAAACTCATCCGCGAACACATCTCGTGCGCCACTCCGCCCGCCGCGCACCGCACCGCGGTGTTCGAGGAGGGCCTGCGGGTGCGCCGTTCCGTCCTCGGCGACGCCCACGTCGACCGGTCCATCGAGTCGACCACCGAATTCACCCGGCCCTTCCAGGATTTCATCACCCGCACCGCATGGGGCGACATCTGGGCACGTCCGGGCCTCGACCACCGCACCCGCCGCCTGCTCACCCTCGCGATCCTCACCGCGGTCGGCAACGAGCACGAACTCGACATGCACATCCGTGCCGCCCTCCGCGCGGGGATCGATCCCGACGACCTCGTCGAGGTGTTCCTGCACACCGCCGTCTACGCGGGTGTCCCCAACAGCAACCGCGCGTTCGCACTCGGCAAGCAGGCACTCGCCGACACCGAGGGAGGTACGGGGTCGTGAGCACTCCCGACGTCACCACCCCCGAGGTCGCTCGCGAGAACCCCGGAGCGTCACCCGATTACGTGCAGTCGCTGGCCCGTGGCCTGTCGGTCATCAAAGCCTTCGGTGCGCATACCCAGCGGCAGTCGCTCTCGGACGTCGCCCGCGCGACCGGCCTCACCCGCGCCACCGCCCGCCGATTCCTGTTGACGCTCATCGAACTCGGCTACGTCCACACCGACGGTTCCCAGTTCTGGCTCACCCCACGGGTGCTCGAACTCGGATACAGCTATCTGTCCGCGCTGACGCTTCCGGAGGTTGCGCGGCCGCATCTCGAATCGCTCGCCGAGAAGGTCAAGGAATCGACCTCGGTGTCGGTGCTCGACGGAGACGACGTCGTCTACGTCGCGCGTGTCCCTGTCAGCCGCATCATGACCGTCACCATCACGCTCGGCACCCGCTTCCCCGCCTACGCGACCTCCATGGGACGAGTGCTGCTCGCCGGCCTGACCGACGACGAGTTCGAGGCCTATCTCGCCCGCGCCGATCTCGCACCCATCACCGGCAACACCGTCACCACCGCCGAGGAGCTGCGCGCCGAGATCGCCACGGTACGTCGCAACGGATACTGCGTGGTCGACCAGGAACTCGAAGAAGGCCTGCGATCACTTGCCGCACCGATCCGCGACGCGTCGGGAACCGTTGTGGCGTCGGTGAACCTGTCGACCCACGCGGCCCGCTACCGGATGGAGATCGTGCACGACGAACTCGTCCCGGCGCTGCTCGCCACCGCCGAGGCGATCTCCACGGATCTCGCCCGCACCCAGACCCACCAGTGAACAACCCCGATCGAGGTACATCATGACCGACGTAGTGATCTGCGAACCCCTGCGCACCCCGGTGGGCCGGTTCGGCGGTGTTCTCGAGGACATCGCCCCCGAGAATCTTGCGGCCACTCTCATCCGCGAACTCGTCGCCCGCACCGGCATCACCGGCTCCGACATCGACGACGTCCTCCTCGGCCAGGCCTCCCCCAACGGTGAAGCCCCGGCCCTCGGCCGCGTCGCCGCCCTCAACGCCGGTCTCGGCGTGGATGTTCCGGGCCTGCAGGTCGACCGCCGCTGCGGCTCGGGTCTGCAGGCGATCCTGCAGGCCGTCATGCAGGTCCAGACCGGCGGCAGCGACCTGATCCTCGCCGGCGGCGCCGAGTCCATGAGCCAGGCCGAGTTCTACGCGACCGGCATGCGCTGGGGCGTCAAGGGCGAAGCCGTCGCACTGTCCGATCGCCTCGCCCGCGCTCGCGTCACCGCCGGTGGCCGCGACTTCCCGGTGCCCGGCGGCATGATCGAGACCGCCGAGAACCTGCGCGCCGAGTTCTCCATCAGCCGTGAGGACCAGGACGCGCTTGCCGTGCAGTCGCACCAGCGCGCCGTCGCCGCGCAGAAGAACGGCGTGTTCGCGCAGGAGATCGTGCCCGTCACGGTGCCGCAGCGCAAGGGCGATCCACTGGCCGTCGACACCGACGAACACCCCCGCGCCGACACCTCGATGGAGTCCCTCGCCAAGCTGCGCCCGATCCGCGGCAAGGTCGATCCCGAGTCGACCGTCACCGCGGGCAACGCCAGCGGCCAGAACGACGGTGCCGCTCTCGCGATCGTCACCACCGCCGAGAAGGCCGCCGCGCTGGGTCTGCGTCCACTGGCCCGCCTCGCGAGCTGGGCGGTGGCAGGTGTACCGCCGCGCACCATGGGTATCGGCCCGGTGCCCGCCACCGAGAAAGCCCTCGGCCGGCTCGGACTCACGCTCGCAGACATGGACGTCATCGAACTCAACGAGGCGTTCGCCGCACAGGCCTTGGCGGTCACCCGCTCGTGGGGCATCGAGGCCGACGACCCGCGCCTGAATCCCAACGGCTCCGGCATCTCGCTCGGACACCCGGTGGGCGCGACCGGCGGACGCATCCTCGCCACACTGCTGCGCGAACTCGACCGCCGTGAGGGTCGCTACGGACTCGAGACGATGTGCATCGGCGGTGGCCAGGGGCTCGCCGCTGTATTCGAGCGCATCGCCTGACGGCGAGTGACGGTATTCGACCGTAGCGCCCGACGGCGAGTGACGGTATTCGACCGTAGCGCCCGACGGCGAGTGACGGTATTCGACCGTAGCGCCCGACGTTCCCGGCACGGTGCTCGCGACGCGATCCTCCGTCGCGAGCACCGTCCGGTGTCCGTCACTCCGGCGCGACCCGCACGAGCATCTTCCCGAAGTTCTTCCCTTCGAGCATGCCGATGAACGCCTCCGGGGCGTTCTCGAGTCCGTCGACGATGTCCTCGCGGTACTCGAGCTTCCCGTCTCGGACCCACGCCGAGACCTCACGCAGGAAATCGCCGTACATCTCCTTGACGAATTCGCTCTGGATGAACCCGCGGATCGTGAGGCTCTTGGTGAGGATCGAGTTGAACAGTCCCGGAAGACGGTCCTTGCGGTTCAGGTCTGCACCGTTGTACTGCGCGACCAGACCGCACACCGGAATTCGCGCGTAGGTGTTGAGCAACGGCCACACCGCCTCCTGCACCGGTCCGCCCACATTCTCGAAGTAGACGTCGATGCCGTCGGGAACCGCCTCGGCCAGCTTGTCGGCGAAGTTCGGGTCGCGGTGGTCGATCGCCGCGTCGAAACCGAACTCCTCGATCAGCGCGCGGCACTTCTCCTGCCCACCTGCGATACCGACCGCGCGCGCCCCTTTCAGCTTCGCGATCTGCCCCACGGCAGATCCCACCGGACCGGTGGCGGCAGCGACGACGACGGTCTCGCCCTCCTTCGGCTGCCCGATCTTCAGAAGTCCGGAATAGGCTGTGAAACCGGGCATTCCGAGCACACCCACGGCAGTGGATATCGGTGCGGCCCGCGGATCGAGTTTGCGTACCGCGGAACCGTCGAGGACGGCGTGCGACTGCCAGCCGGCACCTGCGAGGACGTAGTCGCCCGGCTCGAGTCCGTCGTACCGCGATTCGACGACCTGGCCCACCGTTCCGGCGACCATCACGTCCCCGAGTTCGACGTGCGCGGCATACGACTTCGCGGTGCTCATCCGGCCGCGCATGTACGGGTCGAGGGACAGGTAGACGACGCGCAGGAGGATCTGACCGTCGTCGACCTCGGGCAAATCCACCGTCTCGAAGCGAAAGTTGTCGGCGGTGGGTGCCCCCTCCGGACGCGAGGCGAGAACGATGCGGGTGCTCTGACTCGTGGTTTCACTCATGCCGACAGTGTGCCGCACGCGGAGGCGTCCTGAACGCCGCGCGGGCACCCCGGCAGGCACGATCTCGCGCCGGAGGGGTGTCGGGCCAGGCGTGTCGGGTCAGGCGCTGCGCTGCACCTCACCGCGAGGCACCTGATAATTCGAGAACAGCTGCGAGTGGATGACCTCGGTGAAGGACGGTCCGTCCTGCTCGACCCGGGCAGGACGGCGAGTGGGCGAAGCGGTGTGCGAGGCACCCATCTGCGATGTGGAGCGGATCGCCATGTCGATCTCCTCTCGGAAGGCGGGGAGAGGTGGCCACCGGCACCGTACAGAAGGTGCAAATCGGGTGAGCGACCCCTTGGGAGATACATATACCCCGTCCATGCCCGATATGCACCTGTCGCTTTCGGCGTATCTCGCACCGGTCCGTCGGAGGCCCTCGGGAGCTACCTGCGGACCTCGTGGCCGTCCGAGACGGGAAGTACACGGATCGGTGCGCTCGTGGCCGAGTTCAACGCCCCCACCCGGCCACTCAGGGTCGAGTCCGGATCCCAGGCCCGCACGGCGATCGCACGAGAACCTCCAGGAGGCAGATGGAACCACGAATCCTGCAGGTCACCACCTGTGACATCGAGACGAACGTAGTGCGCGGCGGCCTCGGTTCGCACCTGCACGCTCCAGCCGTCCGGGACCGGTCGAGCGGTCGCGTCCAGCCCGGTTCCACGCTCGACGGCCCGTGCCGGACCCCCCACGAGATGCACGGCCTCCGACAACACCGCACCGGCGTGATCCACCAGCCGTGCGGTGGCAGTCTCGAATGTGCGCGGCCCGAATCGATACGCAAAATTGACATCGGTGAAACCGCCCGTCAGCGCGGCCCACGAGAACACCCGGGTTTCGTGCGGATCGAGACACAACGGCAGCGACACGTCCACCGGCACGGCACCCGACGGGGTGTGGGCCTGCACCTGCAGCGTGACGTCGAGGACGTCGGCGGTGTCGTTGATCGCGTCCACACGCAGACCGTCGAGGCCGTCGTCGGTGAGAAGCACGGTGACGGGCGCGAACACCCGGGCCAGCACCCACCACGGTGCCTTCGGGTTCCCGTCGGCGTCGAGCACACCCCATCCGGCACCCGGTTGCAGGTCGCGGGCGGACAGGATCAGGGCGCCGCGACATCCCGATCCGGCTCGTCGCCAGTACTGCAGCACCTCGGTGTAGGCCTCGCAGATCGCCGCCCGTCCGAGCGCGAGATACCGGGCGGGATCGGCCCACCGCACCTCGGAGGGGTCGACGCCGAAGATCGTGCGCACATAGTGGTCTCGCACGTCCTCGAAGTCCCAGGAGGCGCCGTTGTCGCGTGGCACAGCCGCCTTCCACCGCGGATGGTGACCGGCGACATTCACGCTGCCGAACTCGGCTTCGATCGCGGTGTCGGACGGCGGAATCGAGAACGCGAGGCATTCGGCGGCGAAGCGGACGCCGGCGACACGTACGTCACCGATCGGACGGCGGTATCCCCCGACACCGAAGTAGTGCGCCACACCCGAACCGACCGCGATCGGAAGCGTGTCGCTGCCCGGGGGCGCGGACGGCGACGAGGACACCCACACCGTGCCCGGCCACTCCCGATCGACGATCTCGGGCAACCAGTCGTCGAGTGCCGCGATCGACACGCCGGTCAGACCCAGCATGGCCGGTTGCTGTTGGGTCTCACTCCCCCCGCACAGCACGACGGGAGCCGGATTCCCCGCACACCGGCGCGACAGTGCGCGCACCTCGCCCTCGAGCAGCGAGCGGACGTGCGGGTCGTCGGGCGGGTCTGTCGTGGCGAGCATGACGTCCTGCCACACCATGATGCCCAGTTCCGCACACGCCGAGTAGAATTCGTCGTCCTCGTAGACCAGGGTGCCCGGGATACGGATCGTGTCCACGCCTGCGGACACACAGCGTTCGAGGATGCGTCGGGTGCCGGCCGGGTCGTTCAGCGCGATGGGGTCGGTCGGTGTCCACACCAGTCCGCGGCAGAAGACGTCGACCTCATTGATCCGCAGTCCGAAGCCGTCGCCAGGAACCTGCTCCACCGAACGGAAACCGATGCGGCCCAGTTCGATCCGGTGCCCGTTCAGAAGAACGTGCGCCGCATACAGGTTCGGGTCGCCGCAGGTGTGCGGCCACCACCGCCTCACCTCGGGGATCGTCACCTGCATCCGCACGTGTGCCGTACCGTCGGATCCGTAGTCGGGCCGTGCGTGCGCCGTCGCGCCTTCGATGTCGACGACCGCCCCGGAGACGGCGGCGCCGGCCAGGACGAGGTCGAAATCGACGAGCCCCTCGGATCCGTGCAGAGCCGTCCGTATCGCACACTCCAGCACGATCGGTTCGCCGGAGCCGACGAGACGCACGGGACGCCACGGACCGACCGGTGCCGGAGCTCCGCCGTAGACCGGGGCGCGCCCGAGCATCGTGGTGCGGAACCACCGCAGTCCCTGGGCCGATACGAGCGACGAGCGCCAGCGTCCGCGCGGCCTGCGCTCACGGAGTGCGGCGTCGAGCGAAGCGCACCGGATGGCGATCCGCGTCGTCGACGACAGGTGGTCGAGAACTACGGTGAACGGCACGAACATCGATTCCGATGTGGCGACGAGCGTACCGTCGACCCAGACGTCCGCGAGGATCGCGAGCCCGTCGAAGGTCAGGTACCACGGCCCGTGACCGGACACCTCGACGTCGGTGACGAACCACCAGTCGCTGCTGTCGGGTGACGACGCCCGGGCCGCCGCGGCGCCGTCGGCATCCCGGATCGCGCCCGCAGCTGTGCCGGGTATGCGGACCGGCAACCAGCGACCGTCCTGTGGGAGTTCGTCGGGATGGACCACCGTCCCGGAATCGACTCCGAGGCAACGCCACCGGGTGTCGTGCAGCAGATCCATGTGCGCCGGACCCGTCATCGCACGCCGGCGGCGCGGACGACGGTCGCCATGGCGTCTCCCCAGGCATCAGCCATCGCGACCAGCTGATCACCGGGTTCGACATCGCGGCCACGCGCCGCGCGGGCCATGCGGAACTGCACGCTCTTCGCACCCTCGGCGACCGCGCGGAATCCGTCGGCCGCGGCCGCCGCACCGGGGTAGCCGCGACCGTCCATGTAGAGGCTCACGTCGGCGGCGAGTTCGGCGGTCGCGCCGCACTGACGGAGCACCCCGAACGTCCACGGATGGAAGACGTCCATCCCGCCGGTGCGGATCCGGTCGACGTCCGCAAGAACCCGGGTTCCGAGTTCGCGCATCGGGTTCGAACCGGCGCGCATACGCAGGTGCCGCAGGAGCACCGTGTCGAACGCATCGCACTGCGGCTGCGACGCCTCGACCCGCACCTGCTCGAGATAGGGCGGCCAGGTGGGTACCGGCTCGTCGAGACCGAACACTCCGCGGAAGTCCTCACCGGCGAGGACGTGATAGCCGCTGTTGTGGAAGTACTCGAGGGTCTCGGCATCCCGGTCGATGAGGTTGGGCACGATCGTGGTCTTGGAACGACTCTCCCGGTATCCGGTGCCCTCGGTGTCGGGCAACCAGTAGGCGTCCACCTCGACCGTGGACAGCAGGCCGGCGGCGGCATTGTCCTCGAGGTGGTCCACCGGACGGCGCCACACGTTCATCTCCGCGACGTCGATCCCGTAGAGCGACATCAGGTCTTCGGGGCGGAACTTGAGGAAGGTCCACTGGGCGCCGTCGAATCGGGCCGAGAACGCGCACGCGGCCGCGGGGACCGGATCGTGGCCGAGCGCATGCAGCACCTCGACCCACAGGTCGACGTAACAGTTGGTCTCGGTCCAGATCCGGTCGGCGGCGTGCACGAAATGCGGTGAGTATCCGCCGACGCGGACGTCGATGAGCCGATCGCTCACGGGAACAGCCTGTCGCGCACCGGAACGGGCCAACGGTCGACGTCGAGTCCGTGGGTCCGCAACAACGCCAGGGCGATGCGCTCCATACCGAATCCGACGCACGCGCTGTGTGCGACTTCGCCGTCGGCCGTGCGGATCTCGAACGTCTCGCCGAAGTGCTCACGATGGCAGTTGCAGGAGACCACGGCGGTGCCCTCGTCGAGGTCGCCGTAGAGACGGACGGTCAGTTCGGTCTTGAGGTTCTCGGTGCGCTGGTTGACGGCCAGCATGCGTCCGGCCCGTCCGAAGAACGGATCGTTGGCGGGCACGGCGCTCGCGTCGAGACCGAGCGAGTCGAGCACCTCGAGTCCTCGCTGAATCCAGGAATCACGATGCTGCGCAGCATCGTTCTCGGTACCGATGCGCACGAACTCGTGCATGCGGAAGGCCTGCATGCGGGCGGGATCGACGGCGGGTTCGTGCCGGAAGCAGTAACCGAGGACATCGAGCAGTTCGCCGCCCTCACGCAGCATGCCGGTGTACCGCGAGTAGGCGGGATGGCATGCGGCGGAGACGAGCACGGTGTCGGCGGGTTCGAGCCACGGGTCCCACGCCTCGCCGCGCGAGCGGGCGGCCAGCAGTGCGGCGTGCTCGGCGTTGCTGCCCGCGAAGGTGTTCACCGCTCCCGTCAGGTGCGGGAACGAGGCGATGTAGTCGGTCCGCTCGAAGCTCGTCCTCGGGAAGACCGGCGGGAAGCGCAATCGCGTCGCCGCCCGGCCCGGACCTGCCGCGACCACCACGCGGTCGATGCCGTCCACGATGTCCTCGAAGACACCCGAACGTCCGTAGAGGCCGGGAACACCGGTCTCCACGAGCAGTTCGGCCTCGAGCAACTGTTGCTGGAAGTCGAGGCGGGCGCGCTCGAGTTCGGACAGTTCGTCGGTGGCAGTGCTGGTCGTGGCCGGACTGGTCACAGAGTCCCCCGGTAGGCGATCGACATCTGGGCCGAGTTGTTCATGATGCGGTCGTTGTTGACCATCACGGCGGCACCGTGCGCGTCGCGCAGGTGACGGCCGAGCGAGTACTGCGAATCCTCGCGGTATCCGGCGATACCGCAGACGAGCATCGCGCGGTTCACCAGATCCACGACGAGGGTGGACGCGGTGACCTTGAGGTTGTTCATGGCGAGCGAGAAGCCCATGCCCGACATCGATTCGTCCTGTGCCGACGCCGCGGCGTCGAACCGGGCGGCGGACGCGGCGACGAGATCGGCGAACTGCTGGTGCACGGCGGCCGCTTCGGCGAGTCGCAACGCACCGGGCGGGGTGACACCCGGGCTGCGGCGCGCCGCCGACCGCACGAACGAACGGGCCTTCTCCATCGTCGCGTCGGCGATGCCGAGCCACACCGCCGACCACACACTGTGCGAAACGGGAAGCATGGTGCGCGACGAGATCTCGGCATAGGACGCACCTACCACGAGATCGGCGGACGTCGTGCCGGTGAGGACGAATCCGGGACTGCACGTGCCCCGCAACCCCAGGGTGTCCCAGCTTCCCGTGGGCTCGAGGGTCACCCCGTCGCGTCGGCACACGACGAGCGCCTGGTCGCTCGGCGGGCTGTCTGCGGTGCGGCGCGCGGTCACCAGGATCGCATCGGCGTACTCGCCGTACGAGATGACCGGCGCGTTCTTGGTGAGCGAGACCGCCTCTCCGTCCCGAGTGAGGGCACAGACGCTGCTGCGCACGTCGCCACCGGTGCCGAGTTCGGTGGTCGCCGAAGCGATCAGGTAGTCCTTCGCCACCGCCTCGGCCACGAAGGCCGCCACGCCCGGGGTGGAGTGACGCACGAGCGACAGGATCTGCGTCTGGTGCATCGCGAAGATCATCGCGGTCGAGGCGCAGTACCGGCCGAGGATGCGTGCGACGGCGCACAGCTCACCCAGCGACGCTCCCTCCCCGCCCTGTTCGACGGGGACAGCGCAGTTCAGGAGCTTGTAGGCGCGCAGCGCGTCGACGGCCTCGTGTGGAAAACGTCCCTCCCGATCCACCTCGGCCGCCGCGGGTCCGGCGCTCTCGCGTCCGACGATCTCGGCACGCGCGAGCAACGACAGCTCGGTGTTCTCCGATACGGTGAGCGGCGCGGACACGGAGGTCACGCGACGCCCAGTTCCGTCAACGCCGACCGGATGGCTCCGACGCTCGCGAACGTGCTCTTGCGCAGCAGTTCGTCGGGGAACTCCACGTCGAAGGCGTCCTCGAGGGCGAGCATCACGTTCACGCTGGCGTGCGACGTCAGGCCGAGTTCGTAGAGGTCGGCGGTGGAGTCGAGCACCGTGCTGTCGACCGACAGCTTCGCGTGCGCACCGAGGACCTTGCGGATCACCTGCTCCGTCATGGATGTTCTCCAATTTCTGCTTCTTCGACGCGGGTCGCCACGACCGTCGCGATGGCATATTCGGGCTCGTGAGAAATCGAGACCTGAATGTCGGTCACCTGTTCATCTCGCGCCAGGGCAGCCGCGTTACCGGCCAGTAGGACGGTGCATCCGCCCCAGTCCGCGCGGCGGATCTCGATGGCTCGCCACGGCACCGCACGGTCGCGGGGACGCAGGACCTTCATCACGGCTTCCTTCGCGGCGAAACGCGCCGCGAGCCGTTGTGCGCGACCCGGACCGGTGCATACCTCCAGCTCGTGGCGGGTGAACACACGCTGCAGGTAGCGGTCGCCGAAGCGGTCGATGCTCGACGCGATGTCGCGGACCGTGACGACATCGCAGCCGACGCGTGTCGTCGCGACGCAGGGGCCGCTGCCATCGTCGTTCATGGGTCACTCCTCGGGATGCGCTGCACACGGTAACCGCAGGCCGGCCGAGATACACCATCCGAACACCTCTGGACTGCAGGAAATCCCGGAAATCACCCCGACTTTCACCCGGAGTGCCCGTCGAGCACCGGCAGTTCGCGCGGTGAGCCGGGGTTCGCCACCGCTACACGCCGCGTCGGTCCCGGCTCGGCGCGTCGACGACGAAAGGCCCCGACCGGATGGTCGGGGCCTTTCGATGATCGGGGAACTATGCGGACGCCGGCACGGCTTCCTTGTCGCCCGGCCGCTCGTCCTTCGTCTCCGTCGCTTCGTTCTCGGCAGTGGGCACCGGTGCGGTGCCCTGCGCGTAGTAGAAGTGCGGGCGACGGTGTCCGAGGAAGGAACCGCACCACGACAGGACCGCGATGTAGCGGTTGCGGAAGCCGACCAGGTAGACGAGGTGGACGGCGAGCCACAACACCCACGCGATGAAGCCGGTGAGTTCGATCTTCCCGACCCGCGTGATGGCGCGGAATCGGTTGATGATCGCCATGCTGCCCTTGTCCTTGTACTGGAACGGGGTGCCCATCGCGACCTTGCCGATGATCATCTTCGCGACGTGGCGGCCACCCTGCATTGCGAACGGCGACTGCGCCGGCAGATTGTCGAGAGTGACCATGTCGCCGATCGCGAAGATGTTGTCGCTGCGGCCGACGGTGAAGTCCGGGTCGACGAGCAGGCGTCCGCCGCGGACCGTCTCGCAGCCGGTGCGCTCGGCGAGCACGTCGGCGAAGTCGTTGGCCTGGATACCGGCCGACCAGATGATGGTCTCCGCGGTGAGCCGGCGGGTCTCCTCGGTCGTGGGCGTGGTGAGCGTGGCACCGTGCTCGTCGATGTCGGTGACCATCGTCCCGAGAACGACGTCGACGCCGCTCTTCTCGAGCGATTCCTTGGAGTACTCGCTGAGCTTGCCGCCGAACGGGGGCAACACCTTGTCGGCGCCCTCGACGAGCGTGACGGTGACGTCCTCCGAGCGGATGTTGCCGATGGACTCGGCGAAGTAGCGCTGCGCCAGCTCCTTGATCTGTCCCGCGAGCTCGACTCCCGTCGGGCCGGCGCCCACGACGATGAAGCTGAGCAGATTCTTCCGACGTTCCGGATCGGTGGTGACGTGTGCTTCCTCGAAGCACCGCACGATCTGACGGCGAAGCCGCTCCGCATCCTCGACCGTCTT
Source organism: Rhodococcus sp. R1101 (assembly GCF_000278445.1). Lineage (NCBI taxonomy): Bacteria > Bacillati > Actinomycetota > Actinomycetes > Mycobacteriales > Nocardiaceae > Rhodococcus > Rhodococcus sp. R1101. The sequence goes on along the minus strand of NZ_AJVB01000003.1, from coordinate 6,589 downwards.
CAGCGCGTACGTCAGGTCGGCGAACTCGTCGCGTCCGAAGTACGCCTGACGCGCGCCGGTCGCGGCGACGAGGTACTTGTAGCCGAGGCGCAGACGCTGACCGCCGGCCTCGTAGACGACCGTATTCTCTTCGGGCAGGACATCGACGACCCGGCCCAGGCGGACGTCGGCCTGGGGGTACTCGGCGAGGATCGCACGCACGGAAGGAGCGATCTCACCGGGCGAGAGAACCCCGGTGGCGACCTGGTAGAGCAGCGGCTGGAACAGGTGCTCGGTGGTCTCCGAGATCAGTACGAAAGGCGTGCCGGCCTTGGCGAGCTTCTTGGCGGTGGCCAATGCTCCGAAGCCGGAGCCGACGATGACCACGTTCGTCCGATCGATCCGGGTCGCTGTGTCCGCACCGTCCATGCTGTCGTAAACCTCCGCGTGCTGGGTGTCATCTCCGTTGATGTATGACTCCCAACGTAGGTACGAAGGACCCTTGTTATCCACTAACCTGGGATATTCGAAAAACTGTTATCTGTTCTGCTCATAAATACAGGTGGCCTGTCCTCGGGAGGAGCCATGGATTTCCGTCAGCTGCGCTACTTCTTCGCCGTCGGTGAGGAGGGCAGCTTCTCTCGTGCCGCCCAGCGTTGTTTCATCTCGCAGTCGGCGATCAGCCATCAGATCGCGAAGCTCGAACACGAACTCGGCGCCACCCTGTTCGACCGCACCACTCGTTCGGTCGAGCTCACCCCCGCCGGCCGGCGTCTGATGCCGATCGCCGCCGAGGTGCTCGGCCTCGAAGCGAAGGCTCTCGAGGTCGGCCGCGAGCCGCGGGAGAGCATCCGGATCACCGCGAACATGAGCTTCGCGTCGCAGAGCCTCGACGCCATCTCCAGCGTCCGGGAACGTCATCCCCAGATCGACGTGGAGTTCGTCATCAAGGACTTCACCGACCGCGTCAATGCGGTCGCGTCGGGGGAAGCCGACCTCGCGCTGATCCGCGGCGACGTCGACCGCCCGGGTCTGGAAGCGGTGCGCCTCGGCATCGAGGAGCTCGTGATCGTCACGTCGAGCGAACACCCGCTGTCGGCGTTCTCGACCGTCGACCTCGGCGATCTCGCCCACTATCCGTTGCTGCTGCCGCCGCGGGGCAACCAGGTGCTGTTGCACCGTGTCGTGGAGGACGCTTTCGTGGAGGTCGGGCGCCGCGTGCGTCTCGGACCCCCGATCGCCCGCGACCACACGGCGACGCTCGAGGTACTCACCAATCCGCGGGCGTGGACCGTGCTCTACGCCGGGACGGCGGCCGGCACCCCTCGCAAGGGGCTGAAGTTCATGCGCGAGATCCACCATCGGCTGCAGGTGCCGGTGTGCGGGGTGGTGCAGAGGAACGCGAACCCGAACCCCGAACTCGAGTTCCTCATGCGGGCGCTCGCGCAGTCGATCGTGCCGCCCACCGACAGCGCGCCGTGACCCGCTCCTCCCCACGCCCCGGAGGAATCGGAGAGTGGGGCGGTCATCGGTGCGCGCGTTTCCGCGCACCGATGACCGCCTCACTCGTCCGCCTCCTACAGCGTGGTGGCAACCTGCCACGCCGAATGCATTGCGCCTTCGATGTAGTCGACCGAACCGGCGTCACCGACGACCCGGACGTCGACGCCCGAGCCGGTCAGTTCCTCCGCCAGAGGAGCGGCCGCCGACACCCCCGTGGCAACGATCACCATCGATGCCCGCACCGAATGCGTTTCTCCGCCTGCGACGAACTCGACGGTCTTGCGGGTGATGCGCTTCAGGGCGGCATTGCGGTGGATGTCGACGCCGACGTCGCGGGCATGTTTGACCGCCGTCCACCGGCGCGGCATCGCCATGGGCACACCGAGCTGACCGCCCTCGGCGACAAGGGTCACGCGGCTGCCGCGCTCGGCGAGGAACTCGGCCAGCTCGAGGCCCACGAGAGAGCCGCCGACCACGACGACGTTGCGGGTCATCGGCAGGAACTTGAGGAACTTGGTGCTCAGGAACCGGATCCTGTCCGGGCTCTTCGTGATCCCCAGCGCACCCCCGAGCCGCCCCATCACGCGCAGCAGAGGGGACTGGCCGGAGACGTCACCGGATCCGGTCATGAGAGCGCGCATGGTATCGCCGGTGTGCACGTGCGGGAGATTGCCGCCCGGGACGTCGGGCCGGTCGCGGACGGCGCCGGTCGCGACGACGACGACGTCGGGCGAGAGCGCCCGGACGGTCGCGGCGGTGGCGGTGGTGCCGAGCCGGACGTCGACGCCGAGGCGGGCGACCTCACTCTTCAACCAGTTCAGCAGCCGTTCGTTGTCGGGGGTGGTCAGCGTGGAGAACCACAGGGTGCCACCGAGCCGGTCGGTCTTCTCGAGCACGGTGACCCGGTGCCCGCGTTCGGCGGCGATACGCGCGGACTCGAGACCGCCGGGGCCGGATCCGACGACCACGACATGCTTGCGGGTCTCCGTCTTCGGGAACGGCAGCAGGGTTTCGTTACCGAGCGCCGGATTGACAGCGCACAACGGGGTGTCGTCCCAGAAATTCTCCTGGACGCACACGTAGCAGTTGATGCAGGGGCGAATCCGCTCGGGCGTACCGGCTTCGAGCTTGTTCACCACTTCCGGATCGGCCAGGAGCTGACGGCCCATCGCGACGAAGTCCGTGCGTCCTTCGGCGATCATCTTCTCTCCGACCTCGGGGAGCATACGGCCGACGGTGATGATCGGGACCGACACCGCGCGCTTGATCACGGCAGCGTTGTCGGTGTAGAAACCGACCTTGTTCGGTAGCGGGCCGTCGGTGAAGTTCGCGAACGCGTTGAGCGCCGTACCCGTCACATGGATGGCGTCGGCACCGGCCTGTTCGAGCAATACCGCTGCGGCAGCTGCCTCGTCGGGTGCCATGCCGTCCGATTCACCGTACTCCTGCCCGGCCAGACGGACGATCACCGCGAGGCTGTCCCCGACCTCGTCCTTGACGGCGCGCACGACCTCACAGGCGAGTCGTGCCCGGTTCTCGAGCGAGCCGCCGTATTCGTCGGTGCGCTGGTTCGAGTAGCGGCTGAGGAACCCGCCGAGCACATAGTTGTGAGCACAGTGGATCTCCACCGCATCACCGCCTGCCGCCTTCACCCGGCCGGCCGCCTCGGCGAACATCCTGACGAGCCACGCCAGATCCTCGTGGGTGGCTTCGTGATAGGTCGACGTCTTGCCCCCTTGGATGGCGGCCATCTTCTTCAATTCCGCCGGGGTGCAGTCGATCATGGCGCTCATGTCGCTCGGCGGCCGGGGCTGCGAGGGGACCAGCATCGGGCGGTCTTCGAGCGTGTCGATCCGCGCGACCCTGCCGTGATGGGTCATCTGGACACACAGCTTGCTTCCGGCCGCGTGGACGGCGTCTGCGAGGGCAGAGAGACCGGGAATGAACCGGTCCTCGGACAGGCCGGGCTCCTTCTCACTGGCGCAGCCGAGCGGATAGGCGACCGCACAGCAGCCGGTGATGATCATGCCGGTACCACCGGCGGCGCGCGCGGCGAAGTGGTCGATGTCGGGCTGGTGGATCTCACCGTCCTCGCACAGGTTCATGTCCATCGCCGCGAGCACCACTCGGTTGTCGAGGGTGATCGGGCCGATGGTGCCGGCGGAGAGGAGGTGGGAATAGGACCGGGTGTCGTTCATAAGGAAAGCAGCTCCTGGAAATGGCCGAGAGATCTCTCGAATGGCATGAGAATGTGTTGTGCAGCAGGTGTATACGCGATGGGCGTTCCTCGGAAGTGTGTTTCGGCGCGCATCCCGGCGGGGTCAGACGAGAGCCTGCAGGGCGGCACCGTAGCGGTCGACGATGTCGTCGATGGGCGCGGCGAGCAGCCACGGGCTTTCCACGACGTACAGGGCGGTCATCAACCCCGCGAGCTGTGCCGCCAGCAGATGAGCGCGCAACTCGGCGTCGTCACCGTCGAGACGCGGCGCCAAGGGGGTGATGATCATCTGTTCGATGGCGTCCTGCAGGTGCTCGCGGACGGCGGGGCGGTCCGACGCGCGTACGAGTGCGGCGTAGACGGCACCGGATTCATCGGTCTGCCGGGCGCGGGTGCGCCGGACGACGAAGTCGACCAGCGCCCTGCCCAATCCGTCGAGTGGCCCCCCGATGACCTCGAGGAACGCGTCGGACATCGTCATCGTCCGCACGAACAACTTTTCCTTGGATCCGAAATAGCGAATGACCAGCGCGGGATCGACACCGGCGTGGCGCGCGATATCCCGGACGCCGGTGGCGGCGAAGCCCTGCTCGGTGAACAATTCCTCGGCCGCTTTCTCCACGGCAGCACGGTTGTGGGCGGTACCGGTACGGGCACCCTGCTCGATTTCGCCAGACATCCTCGTCCTCACCTGTAGTTCCGACAGTCCAGTCAACGGTGTTGACGAGAACATGTCAACAGTGTTGACTGTCTCACCGTCACAGAAACTGGGCTCACCGATGAAGGTCCACGTCGCATCCGGCGTGAGCACGATGACCGTCCTCGTACGCACCTACGGATGCACCCGTCGCCGACCGGACTCGGACCGTTCGGCCGGCCCTCGTGCAAGGATGCGAGGAGCAGTAGTCGACGAGGCCGCAGGAGGCGCTCATGGAGCACACCGAATCGTCGTTCACCGGCGGTGGGGCGATCCCGATCGTGTACGACGTGTGGTCGCCGGAAGCCCCTGCGGGCGTGCTGATCCTCAGCCACGGACTGGGCGAGCACGCCCGTCGCTACGACCACGTCGTCGAACGGCTCACCGACCTCGGCCTGGTCGTGTACTCGCCCGACCACCGCGGTCACGGACGGTCGGGCGGCAAGCGTGTACACGCGCGCGAGATGCGCGAGTTCACCGAGGATCTCGACACCCTGATCGACCTGGCGCTCCACGAGCATCCCGGACTGCCGGTGTTCATGCTCGGGCACTCCATGGGCGGTGCCATCGCGCTCGCCTACGCGCTCGACCATCAGGACAGGCTCACCGCGCTCCTGTTGTCCGGACCGGCCGTGATCGTCACGTCGGGAACACCGAAGCCGGTCGTGGAGATCGGGAAGCTGATCGGACGTTTTCTGCCCGGTGTGCCGGTGCAGAAGCTCGACAGCACGGCGGTGTCGCGCGATCCCGCCGTGGTCGCGGCGTACGACGCCGATCCGCTCGTGCACCACGGTCTCGTGCCCGCCGGGCTCGCGCGAGTGCTGGTGCTCAACGAGCAGAGCCTCGAGCAGCGGCTTCCGAACCTGACCCTGCCGTTGCTCGTCATGCACGGCACCGAGGACACCCTCGCCGATCCGGCCGGGGCGCAACTCATCGCCGACCGTGCCGGTTCGAAGGATCTGACGCTGAAGTTGTACGACGGGTTGTTCCACGAAATATTCAACGAACCGGAGAAGGACCGCGTGCTCGACGACCTGACGGCTTGGTTGAAGGCCCGGCTCGCCGGCCGGTAGGAGAACTCGTGCCGACACGCATGCCGGTCGCCTTCCTCGGCCACGGCAGTCCCCTCAACGCGCTCGAATCGAACCGCTACACGCAGGCATGGGCGGCATTCGGACGTTCCGTTCCGACTCCCCGCGCGATCCTGGCGATCTCCGCGCACTGGTACATCAACGCCACTGCTGTGACGTCGATGCGATCGCCCCGCACGATCCACGATTTCTTCGGGTTCCCGCAAGACCTGTTCGACGTCGAGTATCCGGCTCCGGGTGCTCCGGAACTGGCGGAGGAGATCGCCGATCTCGTGCACCCGACGTGGGTGGGCGCCGACGTCGATTCGTGGGGCATCGACCACGGCACCTGGTCGGTGCTCACCCATGCTTTCCCGAATGCGGACATCCCGGTGGTGCAGCTCAGCCTCAATGCCTACAAACCGCTCGACTATCACGTCGATCTCGGCGCTCGCCTCGCCGCATTGCGCGACCGCGGGGTGTTGATCGTCGCGAGCGGCAACGTCGTCCACAACCTCGGCGCGTTGGATCCGCAGCGACCGGGGGCGGGATTCGACTGGGCGCATCGATTCGACGAGGACGTCCTCACCGTCCTTCACGACCGTCCCGGAGATGCGGCTGCGCTGCACGAGCACGCCGACTATCGCAAAGCCGTGCCCACCCCGGACCATTTCCTGCCGCTGCTGTACGTCGCGGGTCTCACCGCCGAGGCCGGGGACCGGCCGGCCACTCTCGTCGACGGGGTCGAATACGGATCGTTGTCGATGACCTCGTACGCCCTCGGAACGGACTGCCCGTCCGCCGACGGTGACGGGCACGGGGCCGGATTACCCGAGACCCCGGAGCCATCCGACACCAACCTGTGAGCGTTCAGGCAGCGTCGTCCACTGCCACGATCACGCGCCGTGCGAACCGGGTACTGAGCCCGATCAGCTCCATGGCCTCGGGAATCGCGCGGGCCAGGACCGGCCACGCGTGGATCTGCCCGCGCCACAGATGTGTCTCCACCGACCGACCTGCCGACGCGAGATGCTCGGTCATGATCTCCACGTCCGGCCTGGTCAGCTCGTATTCGGCCGCGCACATGAACATCGGGGGGAACAGCGCGGGATCGGCGTCGAC